>NZ_QUEV01000011.1:0-92575 GCF_003478225.1 Clostridium sp. AM54-37XD | reverse complement strand
CAGAGAACTCCTTTTTTGTTTTTTTGTTGTGGTGACTAAAATATAACACAAAAGAAGCATCTCTGCTTTTTTTATATTCAGTTGTAACACATGTATTGTAATCCTACAAGAACACATGTTTATGAAAACTTCTTGATATTATTCAGATAACAGAATATAATATAAAATGGATTTAATGGAGGAAGAATAATGGAATTTTTAACAACGAAGGAAATATCACAGAGATGGAATATTAGTGCAAGACGAGTAGCAATTCTATGTGAGGATGGTAGACTCACCGGGGCTATTAAAAAAGGAAAAACATGGCTAATACCATCTAACACAAGAAAACCAAATGATGGAAGATATAAGAGAATGAAAGCATACTATGAAAAATTTATAAATCTTGAGAATAAATATAGAGTTATATATCCAGAAAGTGTTAATGCGACATATACAAGTTTGTTGAATTACTCAGATGATTTGAATAAACCATTTCAAAGATGGTATAGGTATAAGGAAGGGTTTTCTGTCGAATTAGTAGAACAGTTGATAAGAGAGTATTCAAAACATAAAGAGGGAATCATACTTGATCCATTTTCGGGAAGTGGAAGTACATTATTGGCCGCGAATGATATGGGATATTCAGGAGTGGGGTTTGAGGTTAATCCCTTTTCTTTCTTTTTATCAAAGTGTAAATTAGAGAAATATACAAAAGAAATCATAGAACAATTTAAGAAAGAATATGAGAAAATACTTCATAATGCTGAGGAGGCAGATGAAGCATATGTATTACCAAAGCTATCTATTAGTGAAAAAGTTTTTGCTGATGAAATTGAAAAGTATTATATGAATATTGGTATGCTTATTGAGAAGTGCAAAGCAGATGAAAAAATTATTAATTTATTGAAATTAGGTTGGTTGGCATGTTTAGAACCTTTATGCAATTATAGAAAGGCAGGAAATGGATTAAAAATTAAAAAATATGTTAAGCCTAGAGTGATTACAGTAGATGACGCAAGAGTAATGTTTTTAGAAGAATATCAAAATGTGTATATTGATTTGCTTAAAAGTAAAAGTATTGGAGATGCAACCATATATAACGAGACTTGCCTACATATGGCAAAGCAAATAAAGCCGGAAAGCGTTGAAGGTATAATTTTTTCGCCTCCTTATGCAAATTGTTTTGACTATACAGAGATTTATAAGTTGGAATTATGGTTTGGTAAGTTTGTGTCAGAATACGCTGATTTAAAGAAATTGAGAAATGCGTCTTTGCATTCTCATCTGAATGGTGATTTAAATATCGAAGTGAAAGCAAAAAGTGAAACATTGACAAAGTTATTGATAGAATTGCAAGAAAAAGAGTTATGGGATAAAAAGATACCAAAAATGTTGCAATTATATTATGATGATATGTTTAAAGTACTAGATGAAAGTTATGCGTCATTAGTAGACCAGGGGTTTTGTTGTATAGTTGTTGGCAATTCGGCATATGGAGGAATTGTATTTCCAGCTGATTTAATATTGGCTGAGTATGCCGAAAAGATAGGTTTTAAGGTTGATAAAATAGAAGTGGATAGATATATTATTACAAGCTCTCAGCAATATGAGATGACAAAAGAAACTGGAAAATATTTAAGGGAGAGTGTTGTATGCCTAGTAAAGAACAAATAATAGAGGTTGAGTCATTGCCTGTGAATATTCAAACTGGAGCAACTTATACAATAAAGCAGGCAAATCCGAATTCCTATACACATGGAATGTTTAAATATCCATGTAAATTTATACCGGAAATTCCAAGATGGGGAATAAAAACGTACCTTTCTGAAAAGAGAGGGGTTATTTTTGATCCGTTTTCAGGAAGTGGAACAACTTTATTGGAAGCTAATGTAAATGGACTTGATGCATATGGGACAGAAATTGACGATATTGCAAAACTGATAATAAAGGTAAAGACAACTGTTTTAGGTTCAGCACAAATGAAATTACTAGATCAATGCTATTCGGGAATCATAAATACAATTGAGCAAGATGATGTTGAATTGTTTATACCTGCGATTGCTAATTTAGAACATTGGTTTTCTGAAAATACAATAAATGAACTCGGCAGAATGAAAGCATATATTGATAATATTGAGGATAAGGATGTACGAGATTTCTTTAAACTGTGTATGGCTTCAATTATAAAGAGAGTATCTAATGCAGATGATACGTCACCGAAACCATATGTGTCGAATAAAATAATTAAAATTCCTCCGACTGTTGAAAAAGAATTTACATCAGTTTTCCGAAGATATAGGCAAATGATGCAAGAATTAACACATGTCAAAAAAATGGGAAATGCAGTGATTATACAGGGGGATGCATTAGAATTTTCAGTGCCATTAGGAATTGATTTGGCAATTACATCACCGCCATACATTAATGCATTTGATTATGGCAGGACTATGCGACTTGAAAATTTATGGTTGGATACTTTGACTGAGGAAATGTTGAGGAAAAAAAAGAGTCAGTATGTGGGAACCGAAAAAATAAATATGAAGAAAGAAAAAAGTGAGCTTGGTATTTTGGAAAAAAGTGACTTACTAAAAGCATATTATAATCAGATTGTTGAGCAAGATGAGAAAAGGGCGTTAATTGTAAAGAAGTTTTTTGAAGATATGGAAGATAATTTACGCTGTGTTTATAGTCAGATGAATATATGTGGTAAGTATGTAATTGTTATTGGAAATAGTACAATTAGAAAAGTAAATGTTGAAAGCTGGAGGGTAATAGAAGAAATCGCAAATAAAATAGGTTTTAAAACAGTGCAGTATTTTAACTATGTAATACAAAACCCTTATATAAGAATACCTAGAAAAGGTATGGGAGGAAAGATTAATAAGGATTATGTATTAGTATTGGAGAAAGGAGCTTAGCTATGGCACAAAAAAATAGGACGAAAGAAATATGGTTAATACCTAAGAGAGTAAATTTGCATCAAACAATTTGCTTAATTGACGGAATAATCGAAAGAAAATATGATGGCACGAGTTGGAATCCACAGAAACAGAATAATCTAGGAGTAAATCTTAAAAAGTGGGGAGCAACTAAGGATGGAAAAAACATATCGCCACAAGCAATTCGAACGTTAGTGGCATCAATTCCACAATATTTAGGTTTCCTATATGTTAATACTGATAGTACGCCAAATACAATTTGTCTTACAGAGGCGGGCATGGCCCTGTGGCATAGGCATAAGGATGAGTTAGTGAAAGTCCCGAATCTTGTTGAGGGAAAGGATTTGTTAATAACAGAATCGGAAGTAGTTTTGAAGCAGATGGAAAAACTGCAGATTACAAACCCTGTAATAAATAAAGATTGTGAAAATATATATGTATTTCCGTTTAGATTTATGTTGAGAGTATTGTTGAAGGTTGGGTATTTGGATCAGGAAGAGATTGCATATTTTCTGTTTAAAGTTAGAAATGAAGATGAAGTTGATGTGATAGTTCAAGAGATTGAGAATTTTCGCAAATTGCCTATGGAAAATAGAGAAGCTCTTATTAATGCATTTAAGAGTACACACATTGGAAACATTACATTAGTTAAGGCTTCTTCGGCCGGTTACTTTATTTCGCTTTGCCAAATAACTGGTATTATGGATAAATTGAAAGTGGTTCCTAATAACAGGAATGGAGCAATTGCAGCCCTAAAAATTAATGATACATATATGGAATATGTTGTAGAAATGTTGAATTCAAAATATCAAAATACAGAAATATACGATTTTGAAGATAATTTGCAGTTGTGGATAGATTATATTGGTGATCCTAGCAGAGATTATCCGCCAATAGATATTTCGGTTATAAATAAAGTTAATAGTAGTTTTTTAGTACAGGTATTTAAGGATGGAATATGCAAGTATGATGACTTAATCGATGAAAATGGTGTTTTGCAGTTCCCTATGTTTGTAAATGAGCAATATGATATAAAAATTATAGATATTTCAACTGGAGAAGAGTTGGAAGTGCTTAATATATGCCCTACATTTGAGCAAAGAAAATATGAAATTGAAGGTAAATTAAGTAATCTAGAAGCAGCAAGTGAAACATTAGAGGAAGTAGCAAAGGAAATTAAAGAACATTGTGAAGCAACTAATTTTGCAGGAAAGACATTAAACTATTTAAATACTTTGTCAAAAGTCACAGGTATAGATAAAACTAGTGATAAATCATTAAGGGGAGCTTACTTTGAATATTATGTTTATAAAATGCTGAGTATTCTCAAAGATGATAAAGTTGTTGATGAAGTCATATGGAATGGTAAGATTGGTAAATATGGATTGCCTACTCAAGCACCAGGAGGAAAGACCGGTACACCAGATATTGTATTTACAGTTGATGATTTACATATTGTCATTGAATTGACGACAATAAAGGCGAAGTCATTACAATTTAGTGCAGAAGGTTCATCAGTTCCTGATCATATAAGGTTGTATCAGCAAGAGACAGGGAAAGATGTTGTTGGTGTATTTTGCGCACCTACAATACACGAAAGAAATACAGCAGCGATGAAGTCTACTATTGCTCCATATGGGATTGAACTACATTGCATTACGGATAAAGAGTTGGTTGAGTTATTGTTAACAAAAGATAGAGAAAAGATAAAGAAAATGTAAACACAACTATATTGGATGCATTAATATCAAGACAAAATATATTATCTACTACTGATAGTAGTGGCACTACACGAGAAAAAGTGGATTTTTTGTGTTGCTTATGGATTTTCTGAATGGCATATTGGTTGAAGAACAAAAGGTAAAGAAATTGACAAAATTATTTCAGAAAATGAAAATAGACGGACTTGTTGATGACAGGAAAATTATAGTTAATTCAGAAAAGAATCTCTTGATTAAAAACTAAATATTTTGCAATTTAGTCAAAGATATACAAGGAGAGATAAATATGAATTCCCAATATATTGAAACATTAAAACGACATATTTCAACACACACGGTACGTTCTGCAGAAGACCGCTCTGCAGTAAGCTATTTAGAAAGTGTTTTGAATCCCGAAGGAAGGATTAATACTTCTTTTGCAAGTGATGATAAGTGGCCTAATCATGATGGGGTGTTTGAATATGTTTCAAATCCGGACAAATCTAGACGTCCAGAACAAAATTTTGTTGTACAAATCAAGGGGACACATGATTATACTGAAAGTGATGGAGTTATTTCATACAGTTTAAAGAGTTTAGCCTTTCCAGCATATATAGCATATGAGGTTACTGCTGACCCAGGGATTTTATTTATTGTTCTTAATCCTGACGTAAGAGGAGAAAAACGTATATTCTGGAAGTATATGTCACCTTCATTTATAAAGAATATTAATTTTGAGCAATCAAGTGTAACAATCAAGTTATATAAAGAAGATGAAATCAAAGATACAGATGAAAGTATTGATTTGTTTTGTGACAAATTGGACCAAGTTGTAGATACTCATTTATTTTTAAAGAAGTTAGATAATGATTGTCTGAAAATAGAAGACGCATTGAAAATTGTTCAGTATAGATGCGAAGAGATATCTATGGAAATTGAAAATGTTAGCAAATATCCTAATTTGCGTGATACTATATCAAGAAAGATTGTTAGAGCATTATATGATTTATGTTATTCAGTATTAGTTTTAAATGCCGTGAAGCTTGGATATACGGATATAAATCAGAAATTAGCATGGGAGGTTTCTCAGTTTAAATCCGAAACTAAGTATTTATACAACTTCTTGAGAGGATTAAAGTATATTGGTCTCCGAATACCCGAAGAAGGTCAATCAGAAAGATTGATGCTTAAATATTATAATTATTTATGGGAAATAAGAAGTTTTTTGAAAAAAGATTTTGAAATTGAAGTATTGAATAATTTGTCAAAGTTTCCATTGGATATGGATACATTAGACGAAGAATATTATGAATTAGTTGCAGCTAATATCGCAAGTGCTGATTTGATTCCAAAAAATGTAAGAGTTTCAAGATATTATATTCAAAAAACAGTTCCATTTTTTGTTAATGGAGAAAGATATTTTGAGATTACACTTCAACTTGCAGGATTATATGCAACAAAATACAATAGGATAACCGTTTACAGTAAACAGTATATTTCAACAAGGTATTCAATCCAAATTGCTTATACGGAGGCGGAATTGGAGCTTTGGGAAATAAAAAATAAAATAAAGATATTAAATAATTGGAAAGTTGCAATTGATCCTGTCTGCTTAAATAAGTTGGCTAAAATGTTAATGCTACATACGAAGATTAATCGTAATTATGGAGAATATGTTGAATTGATGAAATTTTTGACTGATACAGAGATGGATTTATTGCAAATTGTCAATTTAAGCGACGAAAGATTCAAACAGGTTTATGATCATATATATGGTTCAACGAAGACACATGATTTTGGAGAGGTTATTTTAAAGATACGAAATAATTATGCAAAGCCTTCAAACAAAGTGGGTAGGTATACTATTAGATATGTGCTGCTGAATCTGAGAGAAGAAATATTGGAGGCTCTATTGCCAAATCAATATAATAGCAGATCTTTGGATGAGCTTTATATTACAAGCAAATGTTATCCATTTGAGCAAAAGCCGTTTATATCAAATTTAGCAGGGAAAAGAACAAGCAAAGGTGATATAAAAGATATTATCGAAATTGTGGATGACAGACGTAAAGTTGAAAGAGTACTACCATATTTAAAAATTGAGAAGTTGATTAGTGAAACAGGTGAATTATTTTTTGATAAAAAAATAATTGCAAGCGACGAAGCAATAAAGAAATATAATAGTGGATTAGATTTGTGGGAACGAAACAATGGATTTATGATAAACGAAAAGGAAGGTGTAGTATCCATTGAATCCTATGAAAGTACAACGTTTTTTATACTGAAAAGGTTATTGGATTTATCACATATTCCTAATAGAAAGCAGCAAAAGAGTAATGAGAAATATCTTAGGGAGTGCGGGATAGAGTTTGAAGATGAATTAAAAAGGATTGCAATGAAATATCTTTTTGTATCGTCTCAAGTAATGTTGATATATGGCGCTGCCGGCACAGGTAAGACAACACTAATAAAATATATTTCTCAAATGATGAATCAATCAAAAAAACTGTTTTTGGCAAAAACACACACTGCATTGCAAAATCTACAGAGGAGAGTGTGTGATGCGGGAGATAATGTACAGTTTTCCAGCATAGACAGTGTGATCAAAAGTAATGAGTCTGTGGATTTTGATATTGTATTTGTTGACGAATGTAGTACAATTGACAATCGAACAATGAAAGCACTTCTTGAAAAAATAAGTGAAGGTACTAAACTTGTTTTATCTGGAGATATATATCAGATTGAGTCAATTGATTTTGGAAATTGGTTTTATTATGCAAAGGATATTATTAGTACAAAGGGATCTAATATTGAACTTTTACATACTTGGAGAACAGATAAGGAAGAATTAAATAGTTTATGGGACGAGGTTCGTGAAAAAAGACCTATTATTACTGAGAAATTGTCAATGGATGGACCATTTTCTGAAGATTTGGGCAAGGGTATATTTGATTTAGAAGACGATGAGATTGTATTGTGCTTGAATTATGATGGAAAGTTTGGCTTAAATAATATGAATCAATACTTCCAAAATGCAAATACAAAAAGTGAAGAATTTTCATGGGCTGAATGGATTTTTAAAATCGGAGATAGAATTATTTTCCTAGATACTAGACGTTCATCATTGTTATATAATAATTTAAAAGGAACAATAGTGAATATAGTAAAAACTGTCTCATCAATTGTATTTACAATAGATATCAAAACCTATTTGACTGAAGAACAATGTAAGTATGAATCTTTTGAGTATGTTGAAAATACTGATGATGGAACAAGGATAAAGTTAGAGGTCATTGCTTGGGATGATGAATTATCAGAGGAAGATAGAATAAAAACGGTGATACCATTTCAGATTGCTTATGCAATTTCAATTCATAAGGCACAGGGGTTGGAATATAAGTCAGTTAAGGTTGTAATTCCATCAAGTAATGCGGAAAGAATTACACATTCTATATTTTACACAGCCATAACACGTGCAAAAGAAAAACTAAAGATTTTTTGGAGTGCTGAAACCATGAATGCTATTGTGAAGAGTTTTACGGAGCAAGAGGTAGAACACAGAACTTTTCAGTTGATTAAGGACAGAATGAATCGTTAGGACGAATGATATATGCGAATATTTAAATGTTGGTAAAATGTTATATGTTTAGTATTGAATAAACTTTGTTGGTAGTTATGGATAGTCTTACAGTGTTCTGAATAATACACCCACAAGTAACACTTTATTCAAGTACCACAGCATTTAAGCCACTTCTGGTTCCGTATACAACCTTCAAAGAGATAATTCAAAACACGATTTTGTCCCATGGATATTGGAAAAATCCAGTATCTATGGGATTTTTTATTCCTTAGATCTATAAAATTGTAAGCATTTTCAACGCATGGTTGAATCCCTGCATGAAACTCACTTTTGCGGTTATTGTTTTGTGTTTGCAAAGTAAACTATTATAAAATAAAAACGGAGGTATTTATATGCTTGACAGTATTAAAGTTGGAAATTTTATAATGGGAAAACGAAAGAGTCTTGGTATGACGCAACAGCAGTTGGCGGATAAGCTAAAGGTTTCTTTTCAGGCAATTTCAAAATGGGAAAATGGAACAACTTATCCCAATATTGAGATATTAAGAGATTTGGCAATTGTGTTGGATGTGTCTGTTGATGAAATCCTGGCAGGGAGTGAAAGAGATGCAGAAGGGTTATCTTACAGTAAGGCGGGAATTGATATAACCTATACTGATACCATTAAAAGAGAGATGGCAAAACATTTGGATACAAAGGATGACCGTGTTTTAAATGGTCTGGGACCATTTGCTTCTTTATATGATATAAAATTTCAGGAGATTGAAAATCCGGTTCTGGTATTAAAATCTGAAGAACCCGGATCAAAACAAAAACTCGCGATAGAGTATGGATATTCAGAATCTATTTGCCATGATATGGTCAATCATTTAGTAAATGATATTGTGGTTATGGGTGCAAAACCGTTGGCAGTACTTGACACGATTGTTTGTGGAAATGCGGAAGCGGATACAATAAAGACATTGGTTAAGGGTGTTTCAGATGCATGTAAAGAAAATGAATGTTCTCTGGTAGGTGGGGAAACTTCTATTCAGCCATTGGTTGTTGACCCGGGCGTATATGTACTTACTTCAAGTATTGCTGGAATTGTTGAACGATCAAAGGTAATCGATGGTTCCCAGATCAAAGAGGGTGATGCAGTTCTGGCAATTGCATCAAATGGCTTACATACAAATGGATATTCGTTAGTACGGTTATTGATGGACAAAATGCCGCAGATAAAACTGGATAAGATAGATGGTTTAACCTTTATAGAGCAGATTATGAAACCACATACACCTTACTACAGATCAATCAAAGATTTATTTGATAAAGGTGTTATACATGGCATGGCGCATATCACTGGCGGTGGTATAGAAGGAAATCTGTGCAGGATAATTCCGGAGGGACTGAGTGCAAAGATCGATCTGTCGAAAATAAAGATATTAGACATATTTAAGTATATCAGAAATAATGGGAATATCAGTGACGCAGAAATGCTGCGGACGTTTAATTGTGGTGTAGGCTTTAATATTGTGACGAATCAAAAAGATAAGGCAGCAGTAATGCATCATGTCAGTCGGTTTTATGATTGCTATGAGATAGGAGTTATAGAATCAGGAGACCGCAAAGTAAAATTTGAAAACAGGCTTAACTGGCTGTAGTTCTTGGAAAATACAAATTCATAAAAACCATAAGATTACGTTTGACTTTATTATGATAAACTGTTACTATGTTATCGTGTTGCGCCCGGAAGGGGCAGGCATATATCTTTTTAATTATATTCAGGAGGAAATAATCATGAAAAAGTTAGTAGCACTGGTTTTAGTAGCAGTAATGGGACTTTCTATGGTTGGCTGTGGAAAGAAAGATTCATCAAATGACTCAAAGAGTGATCTGGAATATGTAAAGGAAAAGGGAACTCTTGTTGTTGGTGTTACAGATTTCGCACCAATGGATTACAAAGACGACTCAGGTAACTGGATTGGATTTGATGCAGACATGGCATCCGCATTTGCTGAGAGCATCGGCGTGAAAGCAGAATTCGTAGAGATAGACTGGGACAACAAGATCATGGAGCTTGATGGTAAGACAATCGACTGTGTATGGAACGGTATGACACTTACAGACGAGGTTACAAGCTCAATGGCATGTTCTGATGCATACTGCAACAATGCACAGGTAGTGATCGTGCCACAGGACAAGGCAGATCAGTACCAGACAGTAGACAGCATTAAGGAACTTACATTTGCTGTAGAAGCAGGAAGTGCCGGAGAAGATCAGGCAAAGGAACTTGGACTTAATTATACAGCAGTTAAGGCACAGTCAGATGCACTTATGGAAGTTGCAGCAGGAACATCTGATGCAGCTATTATCGATTCCCTTATGGCAGCAGCTATGGTAGGAGAAGGCACAGGCTATGCAAATCTTACATATACAGTAGGCCTTAACAGTGAGGAATATGGTGTAGGTTTCAGAAAAGATTCTGATCTTGCAGCAGAGCTTAACAAGTTTTTCAAAGACAGCAAGGCTGATGGATCTATGGAGAAATGTGCAGAGAAGTACAAGGTACAGGCAGCACTTACAGAGTAATTAACAGACTATAAGACGGTTATTTTGATTATTACTTAGAGAGAAAATTATTATGGATTTGTTTTTTGAACAGCTCCCAATTGTACTTGGGGCGCTTAATACAGGATTTATTCAAACTTTAAAATTGTTTTTTGTGACCTTGCTTGGTGCATTTCCACTGGGACTTTTAATAGCATTTGGCTCTATGTCAAAGTTTAAGCCACTCAGCTATCTTATGAAATTTATCGTGTGGATCGTTCGAGGCACACCTCTGATGATCCAGATGCTTATCATCTATTATTTCCCGGGACTTGTATTCCATAACCCGATCTGGGGTGGTGGCGAAGGCGGAAGATTTGTGGCAGCATCGGTATCGTTTATCGTGAATTATGCCTGCTATTTTTCAGAGATATATCGTGGAGGAATTCAGGGAATTCCTGTTGGACAGGAGGAAGCAGGTCTGGTGCTTGGTATGACTCCAAGACAGATATTCTTTAAGGTCAAGCTTCTTCAGATGATAAAGAAGATCGTACCTGCAATGTCCAACGAGATTATTACGCTGGTTAAGGATACATCACTTGCACGTATCATTGCGTTGCAGGAGATTATCTGGGCAGGACAGGCGTTCATGAAAGGTTCACAGGGAATCTCAGGTGCGATATGGCCATTGTTCTTCTGCGCATTCTATTATCTGATCTGGAATGGTGTACTTACTGTTTTACTTGGAAAATTAGAGAAGAAACTGGATTTCTTCAGATAGAGGAGGAGCTGTATGGCGATATTAGAGGTTGAACATATAAAAAAGAAGTTTGGTAAGACCGATGTACTTAAGGATATCAGCTTCTCATTAGAGCAGGGAGAGGTTCTGTCGATCATAGGATCATCAGGAAGTGGTAAGACTACATTGCTTCGCTGCCTGAATTTCCTTGAAATGCCGGATAACGGAATTATCCGTGTAAATAATGAGATCCTTCTCGATACGGATAAGCCGGAGACACTTAAGGAGTCGGAGGTTCGGAAGAAACGGTTGCACTTTGGACTGGTATTTCAGTCATTTAATCTGTTCCCGCAGTACACAGCACTTCAGAATGTTATGCTGGCAAGGGAGCTTCTGGCAAAGGAAAGACCGGACTATAAGGCAAATAAAAAGAACATACTGGATGAGATAAGAGTACAGGGCGAAGATCTTCTGCGTCAGATGGGACTAGGAGACCGGATGAACAATTATCCACATCAGTTATCAGGCGGGCAGTGTCAGCGAGTTGCGATCGCAAGAGCACTTGCTATGCAGCCGGATATCCTGTGTTTTGATGAACCGACATCAGCTCTTGATCCGGAGCTTACCGGCGAAGTGCTGAAGGTTCTCAGAAATCTTGCAGATAAAAAGACAACGATGATAATTGTCACTCATGAGATGGCATTTGCAAGAGACGTAGCCAGTCAGGTTATATTCATGGATGATGGATATATACTTGAGCAGGGCAGACCGGAAGAGGTATTTGACAATCCGGAGCAGGAACGTACAAAGCAGTTTTTATCATCATATTCATAATTATTTATTTGACGCACGACAAATGATTTTATATCCTATAAGAGGAATAAAATTTGCCGTGCGTTATTTTTTGTATCAAAATATTATAGGCAGGAAGTATCGCAGGGTAAAGACGATAGATAAAAGATGGGAGCGGTTATTTGTGACCGTGAATAGATGAAGATGAAAAAAATACCACACAAAAAGATCCTAATTCTGATGCTTATAATCATTATTTTGATTCCGTTTTGCCTGTTTCAGAATAAGCATCTGGTAATTACCACATATACATATGAATCTGAGAGCTTGGCGCAGATCTCGATGGATACCGGATCGTACAGATATCGGATCTGCACAACGCTGAATTTGGAAAAGAGAATAAGAAGCTGTTAGAAACCATACGAAGCTGTTCACCGGATATCATCGTTATTACCGGGGATCTGGTGGATTCTAATCATACAAATGTGGAACGTGCGGTAGCATTTGTGAAAGAAGCAGTGAAGATTGCACCGGTATATTATGTGACCGGCAACCATGAATATTGGCTTGATCCATCGGAAAATGAACAGATGATGCAGGGGATCCTTGCTGCCGGAGCATATGATCTGGATGATGAAGCCGTCTGCATTGAGAAAGGGGATTCCTCTTTCATGTTGATCGGGTTAGATGATCAGCATTTGAGTGATGAGACATTAAAGAATCTGCTTCAGGAGCAGAAAAATGAATTATCCATCGTACTTGCGCATGAGCCACAGTACCTTCAGAACTATGCAAATGCCGGAGCTGATCTTGTCTTGACCGGACATGCACATGGAGGACAGATCAGACTTCCATTTGTCGGGGGGATCGTTGCACCCGATCAGGGATTTTTACCGGAATACACATCAGGAAAATATAACCGCGCAGATACAGAAATGATAGTCAGCAGGGGACTTGGCAACAGCATAATTCCGGTTCGCCTGTTCAATTATCCGGAGGTTGTGTGCGTAGAGCTTAGATGTAAAAACTAACGATTTATGGAGAAACAATATGCCAAAGCTACTTGCGATTGAAGATGACAGAGAGATCAATCATCTCATCTGTGAATATATGGCGGAAACCGGACAAAGATAAAGAAATATGACGACCGGGAATACATAGAAATCATATGTGTTATCATATAATAGCTATAAGAAAAGATGGTTCAATTAGGGTGTTGGATCTTTGATAGCCTGAGGAGAATTTGTATACATGGATAAATGGTATATCATAATTTCAGGACTGTTGCTTTTACTGGCAGCAGTCCTTTTTATACGTTTGATACAATATAAAAGACAGATGCGGATATTTGCAGCCAAGCTTCAGAAACGCTTGCATGGAGGAGTGGATCAGGAGATCCATGTGGAATATTTTGATCGTGACATCGTAGCTCTTGCAAAAGCGTTAAATGATTATTCGGATCAGATCAAGGAGAGAAACCGTGCGCTGGAGCAGGACAGAACCAGACTGAAAAATGTGATCGCAGGCATTTCTCATGATTTCAGAACACCCCTTACAGCAGTAAAAGGATATCTGCAGTTGATGAAAAAAGGTGGACGCATAGACGACCGGGATATGGAATATCTGGATATCGCGATCGCAAAGACAGAGTATCTCCGTGTGTTGTCGGATGCATTTTTTGAGGTATCTTATGCAGAGGCAAAGGATGAAGCCATTGACATCAGGAATATAGATGTGGCAAGAACTTTGACAGCACTTGTGCTGGAGCAGTATGAATGGATTCAGGAGTCCGGGATTCAGGCAGCATTTGACATACCGGAAAGTGTAGTCTGGGTTCAGAGCAACGAGAAAGTGCTGAACCGGATATTTACAAATTTCTTTTCTAATGCCAGAAAATATGCGGATACCAGAATCAGCGTCTGCTTACAACAGGATGCGGACGGAGTATCCATTACATTCACGAATGACATAGAGGCTGACAATGAGATCGATATCGACCATGTATTTGACGCCTTCTACCGTGGCAATTCCCGCCGGGAGGAAGGCGCAGGACTTGGTTTATATGTTGTAAAATGCCTGGCCGATAAGCTGGGGCATGTGGTTTCAGCAGAGGTAAAAGATAAGCAGTTTTCGGTAATGCTGCGAATAAAGTGAGTTTTTATACCCTTGCAAATGAAGGCAGGATATGCTATCCTAACCGTACAATTCTATGAGTTGATATTGAAAGGATTAAGATTATGTTCTGGAAAATGACAAATCTACAACTGAAAAAAGGTTATACATGTGTTCCTTACGGGGATAGTGCGCCTTTTTTTAGAACAAGTCATATATCAGAACAATGATATAAAACGTAATAAAAAAGTACACTATCTCCTTATCCATTTAAGAAAAATAGATAAGGAGATTTTTTTATGAACACAATTAGAAAACAAATAGGATATTTATACACATCATCCGTCCTTGGAAATTTATCTTTAACAGGGGCTTGGGTGGCAATATTGGCTGCCAGAGGATATAGTTTGGTCGAAATAGGTTTTGTGGAAACGGTCTTTCATGTAACCAGCATTATTTTTGAGATACCGTCAGGAATATTTGCGGATGTATTTGGAAGAAAAAATATGTTGATTGTGAGCAGTATTTTACGAATGATTGCAAATGTTGTTATGATCGCATCAGGGAATTTGTTTACGATATGTCTGTCTATTGCACTTCATGCGATGAGTTACAATTTTTCATCAGGATCGGGAGATGCTTTAGCATATGATTCTTTAAAAATCTATGGAGAAGAATCCTATTATGCAAAATATGAATCAGATCAGTTGAGTATATACCGTTTGTGTAATGGAATATCAACTTTGTGTGCAGGATTTGCGTTATACATTGGTTATAGAGCCGCATATGGAACGGATATTTTAATGTGTCTGGTTCAGATATTTGTTTTAAATAGAATATGGGAACATAGAGAACACAGGGATCATAAGGCAAATACAATTGTCCGTGCATTGGTTGACTGCTGGTGGGAAAGTATTCAGTTTCTAAAGGATGCAAGGAGAGCAATAGTTTTGATGTTGGTAAATTCGCTGGTAGGAGCAGGGGATATTTTACTGTTATTTTTCTTACAGGCTAAGCTGCCGGAGAGTGGAATCCCAAATGCCTTGCTTGGAATGGCACTCTTTATTATGGAACTTGGAGGAATCCTTGGAGCAAGGGTGATTCTGTTGTGTGATCGTTTACGGTACAGAACAGTATTTGTATTAACCGGATTCCTTGTTCTTCTTGGTATAGCAGTGGAACATTCTGGTAATTATGTGATTATGACATTAGGTGGATTTATTGCGGCATTTAGTGATGATGCATTACAGGTAAGAACAAATACGATACTTCAGAATATGTTCCCTTCGGAACAGAGGGCAACATTGATCTCTATGGAATCTTTTACATTTTCCATGATCATGATCGTGTTGTCACCGCTTACAGGTATTCTATTTTCATGGTGGTAATTGTAACACCTGTATATTTGTCATATAAGAAATAACGCCTGTCATGTGATTTCCAACCTGTTCAAAATCTATCAAAAAACTATCTTTTTTCCCATAAAAGAGAAAAGCATGTTATAATAAACACATGATTGTTTGTATGTAAAATAATAATTTTCGGAGTATAGAGTAGTAAAGATGAGAGGGAGGATCACCCGTGACAGTGGATGATATCAGAGAGAGAATTAAGAAAAAAGATATAGAACTGTATGTACAGGAATTATTACAGTTTGAGAATTCATTTGATGGATTCAAAAAGGCGATCGAACCTCTGGCTGAGCGGCTTAAGATCGGCAGGGTAGCGGGACATTTGCACATTGAGGCAAATATCAAATCTGTACAGGCTGAAGATCGTCATGATGTATTCTATGCCGGGGATGGTTTGTATTCCGAGAAAGGCAAATATCAGAAGACATTTCAAGCGGTAGAAAACGGATATTGTGAGCTTACGGCATTCCCATATGAAAATGTAGAATGGAGCGAGGAAGAAAAAGAAGATATAGCTCTTCTCCTTGAGGTTTTATATCTTCATGTGACGAGATCCAGACTGATCCGTAAGACAAGAGAATATTCGTATTGTAATCTGATCACGATGCTCCCTAACAGTGCAGGCTTTGTCAGGATCATACAGCAGCATTTGCAGGATCAGACGATCTGTCAGTACAACGGCTTTTATTTTAACCTGAAAAGCTTTGGACTGCTCAGCTATAAGTATGGTGGTGCAGAAGGTGATCTGATGATCAAGCGTTATGCAGTCGCTGTCAGAAAATGGCTGGCAGAGGACGAGACACTGGCGCATCTGGGCGGAGATAATTTCATGGCGCTGGTCAAGAAAAGCAGAACGGCAGAGTTCCTTCATCTTCTGGAAAAGGTTGAGGTAACAGCAAAGTATATGGGACGGGTCGTTCCGGTATATATAGCGGCAGCGGCAGGTGCCTATGAGATAACGGCAAAGGACAGAGATCCCGGAAATATTATGAATGGTTTGTCGATTGCCGTCAGTTATGCCAGACAGCACAAGCTCCCGTATGCGTTTTTAACGGACAAGATGCTGGAAGAAACAGTAGATGTTCAGCGGATGGAACAGATGCTTCCTGAGGCGTTGGAGAAACGGGAATTTCAGGTGTATTATCAGCCGAAGGTTGATATCCGGACAGGTCAGATCGTAGGTACAGAGGCACTTGCAAGATGGATTCGTAACGGAGAAGTGATACAACCATTTCGGTTTATTCCGACCATGGAGAGGAATGGATTTATCATTCATCTGGATCTGTATATCCTGAAGCGGGTATGTGAGGCTATAAATGAATGGATTGAGAAAGGGTATAAGCTTGTTCCGATATCTGTGAATATATCGAGAAATGATATTTCCGGGGTTGGGCATGATCCACGGATGTTGGCGGAACGAATTATAAGGATCATAAAAGAGTATGATATTGATCCAAAGTATATCATCATAGAAGTAACAGAGACGACAGAAGCGAGTGAACAGAAGGATCTGTATGACTTTATCAGAAATATGTCAGAAGCAGGCATTGCGACATCGATTGACGACTTTGGTACAGGCTGTTCGACCTTGAGTGTTCTTCGGGATTTCCCGGTAAACGAGATTAAGATTGATCGGTCATTTATCAATCATGAGGCATTTTCAACACAGGATCAGATCATTATTAAGAGTATCATTCAGATGGCAAGACAGTTGAATCTGAATGTCATAACCGAGGGAGTTGAGACGGAGGAGCAGGCAAGATTTCTTCTGGAACTTGGCTGTAACCATGCGCAGGGCTATCTGTATGATAAACCATTAGAACAGAGTGCATTTGAAAGCAGACTGTCAGTAGGCGGATATGACCGAAAGATATAGAAGATAACGAGCATTATATATGATACAAACGGACTGGGACATTTGTATAAGACCGGAAAGCAGTCTGAAGGTATCGGATTTCAAATAATATAAGGAGAAAACAGAAAATGGGATTTTTAACAGGTAAAACAGTTATTGTCACAGGTGGAGGACGTGCCGTATTAAGTGATGGCAGATGTGGTTCGATCGGTTACGGTATCGCTACAGCATATGCAAAAGAAGGCGCAAATGTCGTGATCACAGGACGAAATGTGAAGAAGTTGGAAGATGCAAAGGAAGAACTGGAACGCTTATATGGTATAAAGGTTCTGGCTGTTGCAGCAGATGTATCTGCCGGTGCGGATAATGAGGCAGTCGTTGCAAATGTTGTAAAGCAGACGATCGATACATTTGGCAGTATCGATGTATTGGTTAATAATGCACAGGCATCGGCATCCGGTGTTCCGCTTGCTGACCATACAACAGATCAGTTTAATCTGGCATTATATTCCGGACTGTATGCAACCTTTTATTATATGAAAGCGTGCTATCCATATCTGAAAGAGAGCAAGGGATCCGTTATCAACTTCGCATCCGGCGCAGGTCTGTTCGGTAACTTTGGACAGTGTGCGTATGCAGCAGCAAAAGAAGGAATTCGTGGACTTACAAGAGTTGCAGCAACAGAATGGGCAAAGGATGGCGTAAATGTAAATATCATCTGCCCGCTTGCATGGACAGCACAGTTAGAGCAGTTCAAGAATGCATATCCGGATGCATTTGATAAGAATGTTCATACACCTCCGATGGGTCATTTCGGTGATTCAGAGCTTGAGATCGGACGTGTATGTGTACAGCTTGCATCTCCTGATTTCAAATATATGACAGGAGAGACGATCACTCTGGAAGGCGGACTTGGACAGAGACCATAGTCTTAGGTATTAACGGAAAATCCTTAGATCATTCAATAAGAAAAAAATGGTAATAAAACCGGAAAAAGCTACTTGACAGTGCGGAGCAGTTGAAATATACTTTGAATAACGTGTTGATGAGAACAGTACTGAATGAAGAATCTACAGAGAGAGATACATTTGGTGGAAGTATCTTAGAGGAGTCATTCAGGAAGACCAGCTCTGAGCGGCCCTAATCCGGTCCGGTGATTCCGTTATCGTCATGAATGAGATATTTCCACAGGAAATAAAAAGGGTGGAACCGCGATATAAGAATTATAATCGCCCCTTGTATAGATGAAAAAACGTCTGTACAGGGGCGTTTTTTGTGCAATAGACAAAGAAACAGAATGATTCCTGTACAAATAATTATCGGACATTGTACCATCGGGTGGGATGTCACTTCAGGTAAAAGAAAGGAAATAAGAAAATGGTAGATTTTAAAGCAGACGAGAGATTAAATACTCTCAATCATTCCTGCGCCCATGTTATGGCACAGGCCGTAAAGCATTTGTATCCACATGCAAAGTTCTGGGTTGGACCGGTTGTAAAAGAAGGTTTCTATTATGATATCGACCTTGGCGATGATGTTGTAAACGATGATGTGATCGCAGCTATTGAAAAAGAAATGAAGAAGATCTGTAAAGAGGGCAAGAAGATTTACAGACGTGAAGTTACAAAGGCAGAAGCACTTGAAATGTTCAAGGATGATTTCTACAAGCTGGATCTGATCGAAGGCTTAGAGGATGGAAATATTACAGTTTACGATCAGGGAGATTTCACAGATCTCTGTCGCGGACCACACGTTGATAACACAAAATTATGTAAGAACTTCAAGTTAGTAAAATATTCCGGTGTATACTGGAAGGGTGATGCCAAGAACCATGTAATGCAGAGAATCTATGGTGTATGCTTCCCTACAGCAGAAGAACTGGAAGAACATCTGAAGTTATTAGAGGAAGCAAAAGACCGTGACCACAGAAAGATCGGTAAAGAGATGAATCTGTTCATGTCAGATGATCTGGTTGGACGTGGACTTCCTATGTTCCTTCCAAAGGGTTATATCGTATGGCAGGAGCTTGAAAATTATATCAAGAACAAGGAAAGAAAGCTTGGCTACCGTCATGTTATGACTCCTTGTGTTGGTACGGTAAATCTTTATAAGACATCCGGTCACTGGGATCATTACAAAGACAATATGTTCCCTGCAATGGAAGTTGAGGGTGAGTCTTTCGTGCTTCGTCCAATGAACTGCCCGCATCATATGATGATCTATGCAAACAAAATGCATTCCTATAAAGATCTTCCGATTCGTATCGGCGAGATCGCACATGATTTCCGTTTCGAAGCCAGTGGTACTTTAAAAGGAATCGAGAGAGGCAGGCATTTCTGTCAGAACGATGCCCATCTGTTTGTAACACCGGAGCAGATTGAATCTGAATTCAAGCAGGTTGTTGACTTGATCTTCGACACCTATAAGGATTTCAATATCACAGATTATCGTTGTGTTCTGTCCTTAAGAGATCCTGAGGATAAGGTGAAATATCATGATGACGATGAGATGTGGAATACAGCGGAGGACGCACTCCGTAAAGTGTTGGATGATATCGGTATCGAATACACAGAAGAGATCGGTGAAGCAGCATTCTATGGTCCAAAGCTTGATGTAAATGTTAAGCCGGCGATCGGAAATGAATATACATTATCTACATGCCAGCTTGACTTCTGTCTTCCTGCAAAATTCAACCTGACATATATTGATAAGGATGGTACAAAGAAGACTCCTGTCGTTCTTCACAGAGCAATCCTTGGTTCCTTAGATCGTTTCATGGCATACATTCTGGAGGAGACAAAGGGAAATCTGCCACTTTGGTTAGCACCGGTACAGGCCAGAATCCTTCCTGTAAAGAATGAAGATGAGGAATTAAATGCATATGCACATGAGTTGTATGATTTCTTAGATGATAACAACATCCGTGTTGAGATTGATGAACGTGCAGAGAAGCTTGGCTATCGTGTAAGAGCTGCTCAGGTTGAGAAGGTTCCGTATCTGATCATCCTTGGTAAGAATGAGGTAAATGATAAGACTGTCAGCTACAGACTTCATGGTGAGCAGAAGACAACAACTGTTCCTATGGATGAGTTCCTTGCAATGCTTCAGGATGAGATCAAGACCAAGAAGTTGAATCCTGCCGCATCCAAGTAATACAGAGTACAAATAAGGATAAGCCGCCGGAAGCAGATTTCCGGTGGCAGATCCTTCAAAATATCAGAAACCGGCACTTGATGTATGGATAACCGCATGCTATAATGTATCAATACTTTTTGCACTGCATATCAATCTACAGTACAAACTGAGCAGGCGGTGGGATGACCACAGGGCCGGGCCACACAGGGTGGCAGCAGATAAAGAATGAATTTATGATCTGCGGGACAGTAGTTACTATTTGTTCCGCAGGTTTTTTATTATTCCGGCTACAGCCGGTCAGAGATAATTCTATTAATCTGATGGAAAGATTATTAATTGCGTTGCATAAAGTTATCTTATATATGCGGAGGTAACTATTATGGCACAAGAAAATCAGGATTCTAAGAAAAGGGCAGCGGTCGGTAAGATGACCGGTTTCATAGGGGTATTGTGTAACCTGCTGTTGGCAGGCAGCAAGCTTGTGATCGGAAAGTTGGCCGCATCTACATCAATTACTGCAGATGGATTGAACAATCTGTCAGATGCAGCAAGTTCCATCGTAACATTACTCGGATTTAAGCTGGCAGAGAAGCCGGCAGACAAAGAACATCCATACGGACATGCGAGATTTGAATATCTGGCAAGTCTGGTTGTGGCTGCTATGATCCTTGTGATCGGATTTGAATTGGCAAAGACATCGGTACTCAAGCTGATCCATCCGGCATCAATCGAATTTTCCATGCTGATGATCATTGTGCTGATCGGTTCGATCCTGGTAAAACTCTGGATGATGTTCTTTTATCGTAAGATGGGAGATAAGATTCAGTCAAATACCTTATTTGCTGCAGCCGCAGACAGCAGAAATGATGTGCTGACAACAGCTGCGGTTCTTGCCGCAACAGTTGTAGAACATATCAGCGGATGGAAAATAGATGGTCTTATGGGTGGGCTGGTATCTGTTTTTATCATTGTAAGCGGAATTTCGCTTGCAAAGGATACAATCTCTCCGCTTCTTGGAGAAGGTGCAAATACCGGTTTGCGGGAACAGCTTATTGGATATATAAGCAGCTGTCCGTTGGTACTTGGCTGCCATGACCTGTTGGTACATGATTATGGACCGGGCAGACAGTATGCAAGTATTCATGTAGAGATCGATAAGAAGATCGATCCAATGGTGTGTCATGATGAGATTGACCGCATCGAACGGGAATGCCTGAACCGATTTGGTGTGCATATGGTCATTCATTATGATCCGGTTATTACGGACGATGCAGAGCTCGATCAGATGCATCATCAGGTACTTACTATCCTGCAGCAAATAGATGCAGAAATAACAATCCATGATTTCCGCGTACACACTCATGAGGGAAAGAAAGAACTTGTTTTTGATATGGTTGTTCCATCGGAATGGCAGGGGCAGGAAAAGAATATCGTGCGGGAACTGACGGAACGGTTGCAAAAAGAAAACAAAGAGACATATTTGATAAAAATTACGTTTGACCTTGAGGACAGGGCGTAGTACATTAACAGAATAGTTTACACTGGGGGAATATTGGAAGACAGGGAACAAGAGGTATTAAGAGAACTTCTGAAATAGACGGCTGCCGGCAGATAAAAATCTGCCGGCAGTTTTGGTATGCCATAATCTGATTTTAAATAAAGGTACAGAATTATTGTACGCGATTCAGAAAATATGGATTGACAGTGCTTTTATTTCTGTTATAATCCCATTTGGGATTATGAAAGAGAGGAAGATAATAATATGGATCGAAAGACTTTGCAGATTATAAATGCATCCAATCACAGTATCATAAAGCTGCGTGGAGTGTATGCAGACTGGTCTCGCAGACACAACATTAATTATAATGAGATGCTGGTACTTTATACGATACGCGAGAACGGATACTGCACTCAAAAACAGGTATGTGACAATTATCTGCTTCCGCGTCAGACGATACATAATGTAATTTCAAGGATGCGTGAACAGGGCTATCTGATTCTGGAACCGGAAAAAGGAGAAGGACGGGAAAAAGCATTTGTATTGACAGAGAAGGGCAGGAAATATGCAGAGATATTTTTCTGTTCGCTAGCTTCTATAGAAGAAGCATCTGTAAAACGATTTGGCTATGAGAAGATGCAGATGCTGACAGAGCTTATGAAGGAATACCAGGAAATATTGGCTTCTTGTGTAGAGCAGGAGGCAGGAGGCAGCAGAGATGGAAACAAACAGTAGTTTTTACGGCACAGAAAAGATCAATAAGATCTTTTTTAAAATCGCACCGCCTGTCATGCTGGCACAGTTGATACAGGCTCTTTATAATATAGTAGACAGTTTATTTGTCGGGAAATACTCAGAGAGCGGTCTGACGGCGTTATCGATCATTTATCCTGTTCAGCTTCTGATGATCGCACTGGCAGTTGGAACCGGTGTTGGAATCAATACAAATATTGCACATTTTCTGGGAATAAAGAGGTATAAGAAGGCGGATGAGGTAGCAGGCATCGGCTTTAGTCTGGCGATCATTATGTGGATCTTATTTGCAGTAAGCTGTTATCTGTTGATGCCTGCATATGCACGGTTGCAGACAAATTCGGATACAGTAATTGCTGATGTAATTACCTACGGAAGGATTGTGTGCGTGGGCAGCATTGGATTGTTTACAGAGAGCATATGGACAAAGGTACTTCAGGCAAACGGAGATATGAAGACACCGATGATCGCACAGATCACAGGAGCTATCACGAATATTGTGTTAGATCCGATTTTGATCTTTGGGCTTTTTGGTATACCAAAGCTTGGAATAGCAGGAGCTGCATTTGCAACGATCACAGGACAGGTTGTAGCGGCACTTCTTGTTATGAAGAAGGGATTTCATCGTTCGCCGTCTCTTTGCAAATATCCAGAGGATATCCGCAGGATCTATGCGCTTGGAATTCCGAATATCATCATGCAGGCAACGTATACATTTTACATATTTGGATTAAATATGATCCTTGCAGGATTTTCCGATGAGGCAGTGACAGCACTTGGATTGTATTACAAATGGCAGACATTTTTCTTTATACCACTGGGTGCTCTTCAGACCTGCATTGTACCCATCATTAGCTATAACTATGCGGCAAAGAGTATTGATCGTTGTAAACATACGATGACGGTTGCCTTTATATGGGGAATTGCATTGATGTTCATCGGAACGTTATGCTTTGAATTTATTCCGGAACCTATGCTTTCTGTGTTTACGAAGGACAGCGAAGTTATCCGTATCGGAGTGCAGGGATTCCGATTTATTGGGATCAGCTTTATACCGATGGTAGGTGCGCAGATTTATCCGGTCTTTTTGCAGGCAACCGGCGAAGCCTTTAAGAGTTCATTTCTAACCATTATGAGAACGGTGTTCTTATTTGTACCGCTTGGATATCTGTTTTCCAGATTCGGATTTGTGTATTTCTGGCTGACTTTCCCGATTACAGAGGTAATCACTACTATAGTAGGATTTATGTTTTATCGAAGGTTTTACAGACAACATAAGATGATAGTTCACGAGTAGAACAAGTGTACATGTTTGCGAATGATCAGATGTAAAAAATATGTGAATAAAATGATAATATACATGCAAAAAAAAGAAATGATGCTATAATGTGCTTCAAAATATATTAATACAATCAGGAGGTAAATTATCATGGATATTAAGAAAGTTGGAATATTTGCAGCAGGTTTATTGTTTGGTACGGCAGGTATCAAGGTATTATCAAGCAAGGATGCAAAGAAGGTTTACACAAACTGTACAGCAGCGGCTCTTCGTGCAAAGAAGTGTGTTATGAACACAGCTACAACCATTCAGGAAAATGTAGATGACATTTACCAGGGCGCTAAGCAGATCAATGCAGATCGTGAAGCAGAAGAAGATGTCGTTGTAGAAGATATTCCTGCAGAGACAGCAGAAGAAACTGCTGAGTGCGCATGTGAAGCTGCAGCAGAAAATACAGAAGCAGTAGAGGCATAAGAAAAATTTAGATAAGAGGATGAGCTGAATTGAAATTCATAATAAAAGATAAGATGAAGGGCAGACTGCGTGTACATATGTGTCAGAATCATATGTCATATGAAGAAGCTGATATTCTTTTATATTATCTGGAGTCTTTTGAACCGGTCAGCTCGGCAAAGGTGTATGACCGGACGGCGGATGCAGTGATCTGTTATACGGGAAATCCGGATATCATTATCGACAGACTTCGCAGATTTCATTATGAAGATGTAAAAGTCCCAAATGGTTATCTGGAACGAAGCGGCAGAGAGACGAATGCGATGTATCAGGAGAAGCTGGTCGATAAGATTATCTTCCATTATGCAAGAAAGTGGCTTCTGCCATATCCGATATCAGCAGCTTATGCAGGTCTGATGTCTGTTAAGTATATCTGGAAAGGCGTTAAGACTCTGACAAAGGGCAAGATCGAAGTTCCGGTGCTGGATGCAACATCCATTGGAGTATCTGTTTTACGAGGGGATATGAAGACTGCAGGTTCGATCATGTTCCTGCTCGGAATCGGTGAACTGCTTGAGGAGTGGACACATAAGAAGTCGGTCGATGACCTGGCACGTACGATGTCATTAAATGTCGGAAAAGTGTGGTTAAAGACAGAGAATAACGAGATATTGGTTGATTCTGATACGATTGCAAAAGGAGATCATGTCGTTGTCAATGTCGGAACGATCATTCCGTTTGACGGAACTGTCTGTGATGGTGAAGCAATGGTGAATCAGGCATCACTTACCGGAGAATCCGTATCCGTCAGACGTACGGCAGGAAATGTCGTATATGCCGGAACAGTGGTAGAAGAAGGCTCGCTCATAATAGAAGTAAAAGAGGTATCCGGTTCCAGCCGATATGAGAAGATTGCGCAGATGATCGATGAGTCTGAGAAACTGAAATCCAATCTGGAGGGCAAGGCGGAGCATCTGGCAGACCGTTTGGTGCCGTACAGCTTAGGCGGTACGATACTTACCTATCTGCTTACAAGAAATGTAACAAAAGCCCTTGCGATCCTGATGGTTGATTATTCCTGTGCATTGAAGCTTGCTATGCCTGTATCGGTATTATCGGCGATCCGTGAGGCAGGAAACCGTAAGATTACAGTCAAAGGCGGAAAGTATCTGGAAGCGGTAGCAGAAGCGGATACGATCGTATTTGATAAGACCGGAACACTGACAAAGGCACAGCCTACAGTTGCGGGAGTCGTTTCCTTTAACGGAACAAATGAAAACGAATTGCTTCGTATCGCTGCCTGTCTGGAAGAGCATTTTCCACATTCAATCGCAAAAGCCGTAGTGGATGCGGCAAAACGAAAAAATCTGGATCATGAAGAGATGCATTCAGAAGTAAAATATATCGTAGCGCATGGAATCTCGACAACAATTGGGGATTCCAAGGCGATCATCGGCAGTTATCATTTTGTATTTGAGGACGAAAAATGTACGATACCGGATGGGATGGAAGAAGTATTTGAGAATCTTCCGGCGGAATATTCCCACCTCTATCTGGCGATCGATAACGAGCTTGCGGCAGCAATCCTGATTGAGGATCCGTTAAGGGAAGAATCTGCAGATATTGTAGAACGGTTAAAGTCGGTTGGAATCTCCAAGGTCGTTATGATGACCGGTGACTGTGAACGGACTGCAAAGGCGATCGCAGAGCATGTCGGTGTCGATGAATATTATTCAGAGGTACTGCCGGAGGATAAGGCTGCATTTGTAGATCGAGAGAAGGCAGCAGGCAGAAAGGTTATCATGATCGGTGATGGTATCAATGATTCGCCGGCACTTTCAGCAGCAGATGCAGGCATCGCGATCAGTGATGGTGCGGAGATTGCCAGAGAGGTTGCAGATATTACGATCGATGCGGACAGTCTGGATGAGATCGTGACATTGAAGATACTTGCAAATCTTCTTATGAAACGGATTCACAGAAATTATCGTTTTATCGTAGGGTTTAATACCGGGCTGATCGTGCTTGGAGTTGCGGGTGTGATCGCACCGACAACATCTGCACTTCTGCATAATACATCAACCTTGATGATCGGATTAAACAGCATGAAAGACATGTTGCCCGAGTTATAATAGATGTGCTATACTATCTCCATGTGTTTCAGGTGCGGAAGAAAATCTGCATTTTAGACATATGGGGATATTATTATATAGAAAGAGTTATACGAATATGCCGGAATCAAATCTTACAAAGAAAGCGATTGCATTAAGTGCAAAAGAACTGACCAAAGAGAAACCATATGACAAAATATCGATCAGTGATATTGCAGACCGATGCGGAATCAAGAGACAGACATTTTACTATCATTTTCAAGATAAATACGAACTGTTGGTCTGGATCTATTTTAATGAATTATTTGCTCCTAATATGGAGGACATATCCTTAGAGAACTGGGATGAGAAATTAGGCGCGATCCTCACACAGATGCAGGAGGAGAAAAAGTTCTATATTAACACGATCAAACATGCAGAGGATTATATTATCCAGTATATGCTTGAGGTTGCAGAACAGACCTTTGAAGAGGCAATTGATAAGTTAGACGAGAAATCTCATCTGAAAAACGAGGAACGTGGTATATTTGCCCGGTTCTTCGCATATGGGATCTGTGGGATTATCGTTGAATGGGCAAAGGGTGGCATGAAGATGGCACCGGAGAAGCTGGCTGATTATATGAGGGAGATGCTTGAGAAGTGTAAGCAGGCAGTCTATATATCCGATCATGACAGACAGTAGCAGAAGCCGGGCAGACCTTGGTGTACAGACAGTACAGAAAATGATAGAATTTATCAGGTATTCAGGCTTTTTTTATACTTATTTTAGAATTCGTTTTGACATTTCCGGATAAATGTCAAAAAAATTGTCAACCCTAAAATCTTGTATAATTACAAACAAACAAAATAATCATATTCTATGAACGGAAACAAGAAAAAGGTTTCCGTTCATTTTTTGTATTAACGAAAGGATTGATTCTATGAACAAATTTGGAAAGGCGATTGTAAAGCTTCGTGTACCGATCTTAATTATCAGTATCCTGCTTTTGATCCCGGCAGCGATTGGTTTCTTGAAAACCAGAGTAAACTATGATGTACTTTCATATTTACCAAAGGATATCGAAACCATGAAAGGTCAGGACATTCTGGCGGATGATTTCGGAACGGGTGCTTTCTCCCTGTGCCTGGTAGAAGGGATGGACGATAAAGATGTCGTCAAATTAAAAAAACAAATGGAACAGGTAGACAATGTTGATTCTGTAATCTGGTATGACTCGATTATGGATATTTCTATTCCGGATGAGATTTTACCGAAAGATATCAGAGAGGCATATCGTAATGATGATTGTACGATGATGGCAATTATCTTTAAAACAACAATGTCTTCCGATGAGACAATGGAAGCGATCACTCAGATCAGAAAGCTTGCAAGTAAGCAGTGTTTCATCAGCGGAATGTCAGCCGTTGTTACGGATACCAAGGATCTGTGTGATAAAGAGGTTCCAATCTATGTAACCATAGCAGTTATCTTATCGCTGATCGTATTATCACTGACTATGGATTCCTTCCTCGTACCGATCTTTTTCTTATTAAGTATCGGTATGGCGATTGTATATAACTTGGGAACAAATGTATTTAAAGGAGAGATCTCTTACATAACACAGGCACTTACCGCAGTCCTGCAGTTGGGTGTAACGATGGACTACTCGATCTTCCTGTGGCACAGTTATCAGGAAGAGAAAAAAGTAAATGGCAAAGAGAATAAAGAAGCTATGGCAGATGCGATCGCTTCCACCTTCTCATCTGTTATCGGTAGTTCGATCACAACAGTAGCAGGTTTCGTTGCACTGTGCTTCATGACCTTTACCTTAGGCCTTGACCTTGGTATCGTTATGGCAAAGGGTGTCGTTATCGGTGTTATCTGTTGTGTAACCGTACTCCCATCCATGATCCTGATCTTTGATAAGCCGATTGAAAAGACCTGTCACAGATCTTTACTTCCTAAGTTTGATAAGCTTAGCAAATTTATCGTGAATAAGTACTGGATCTTCCATATCTTATTCCTGATCCTTCTGGTTCCTGCGTTATATGGTTATACACATACAGATGTTTACTATAACCTCGACAGCTCATTACCGGAGGATCTTCCAAGTATTCAGGCAAACCAGAAGCTGGAAGAAGAATTCAATATGAACTCTACACATATGATCCTGCTTGACAGCAATCTGGATGAAAAGAGTATTAATAAAGTTATTTCAGAAATTAAGACTGTCAAGGGTGTTAAGACTGTACTTGGTCTGGAATCTGTAGTTGGTCCTATGATTCCACAGAGTATGATTCCACAGGATTTGAAATCCAAGCTTGACAATGGCGAATGGAAGCTGATGTTAGTCATGTCAGAATACAAAGTAGCAAGTGATGAAGTAAATACACAGTGTGATGAGATCAATACGATTCTTCACAAATATGACAGTAAGGGTATGCTGATCGGTGAAGCTCCTTGTACAAAGGATCTGATCGAGATCACAGATAAGGATTTTAACACAGTAAGTACCGTATCCATCGGTGTTATCCTGCTGATCATATTATTCGTCTTCAAATCCGTATCACTTCCGATCATTCTGGTATGTGTAATCGAATTTGCAATCTTTATCAATATGGGTATTCCTGCATTTACAAATACAACATTACCATTCATCGCATCCATCGTTATCGGTACGATCCAGCTTGGTTCTACCGTTGACTATGCGATCCTGATGACAACAAGATATAAGAGAGAGAGAAGTAATGGCCTTGCTAAGAAAGAAGCAGTTACAGTTGCACTTCAGACATCTATGATTTCCATTATCGTAAGCGCATTAAGCTTCTTTGCCGCAACCTTCGGTGTTGGCTGTTACTCAGAGATCGATATGATCAGTTCTTTATGTACGTTGATGGCAAGAGGAGCTATCATCAGTATGTTTGTCGTCATCTTCCTGCTTCCTGCAGCGTTGATGTTATTCGATAAGCTGATCATCCATACAACAATCGGATTCAAGGGTATTACCGGCAAACAGAAAGTAGCTTATGCCGGAGCGGGAAATGTTGATCCGGCTTCGGAACAGAAAACGGCAGATGATGATGATTTCCTGAATGAAGACAGACCATTTGCAAAGAAGAAATCCGGAAACTTTGATAACTATGATTTTGATGACAGTTACAGTGACGATGATAAATATATAGATGTAAATAATGATTCCAATGGTCCTGCTGACCGGCAGTAGTAAATTAGGAGGTAATTAGTATGAGTTATAAAAATATGAAAGCAAGAAAAAGATTTATGGCGATCGCTCTGAGTGGTGCAATGATGTTATCCGTTACAGGCTGTGGCAGTACAGCAACAGGAGATGTACAGACATTAGAGAACCCGGAGATCATGAGTAAGAGCGATGAAGAATTGTCAGATGTACTTGAGAATTCTGTCGGACTTTCCGAGAATACAGACAGTGATAAAGATGAAACCGTTTACGTTATTGCTGATGCAGCAGGTAATAAGCAGGACGTTATCGTCAGTGAGTGGTTAAAGAACACAGATGGTGAGGCAACCATTAAGGATAGCAGTAACCTGACTGATATCGAGAATGTAAAAGGCGACGAGACATTTACAGAGAATAATGGAGAACTTGTATGGAAGGCAGATGGCAATTCCATTTATTATCAGGGCAAGTCAGAGGAGCAGGTTCCTGTAGAAGTTAAAGTTACTTATTATCTGGATGATCAGGAGATCACACCGGATCAGCTGGCAGGCAAGAGCGGCAAGGTAAAGATGAGATTTGAATATGTCAATAATTCAAAGAGTGGAGATGTATATACTCCTTTCCTGATGGCGACCGGTATGATCTTATCAAATGACAAATTCTCAGATATCAAGGTTGAGAATGGTCAGGTTGTAAATGATGGAAACAACAGTATCGTTGTTGGTATGGGTATGCCCGGCCTTCAGGACAGCCTGGATCTGCAGAAGTTAGATGTTGAGATTCCGGATTACTTTGAGGTTACAGCAGACTGTACAGATTTCTCTCTGGACATGACAATGACAGTTGCTTCTACCGGATTCTTATCCAAGGACAGCGATAACAAGGATCTGAAGGATGCTGAATCTGATATCAACGAACTGATCGACACATATAGCGATGGTATGAATTCCCTCGTTGAAGGAATTACAGAATATACAGATGGTGTATCTTCCGTATCCGATGGTATTGGTCAGGTAAAAGATGGCGCGGACAGCTTATATCAGGGTTCCTTAACTCTGGCACAGGGTGTTGATTCTGCAACAACAGGTGCCGGCACATTAAAAGCAGCATTCGAAGGTGAAAATGGTATCTTATCCGGTTCCAAGCAGATCAGCGACGGGCTTGCAACATTAAACAAAGCCGTAAAGGGAATCGAACTTCCAACCAAGACAGAATTAAGTGATAAAGAAAAGAAAGCAATCAAGAGCACGATCACAGAGAATATTACAAATAACCTGACAGCAAACAAGGATAAGATTGCAGATGGTGTTGATAAGGATGCTGTAACAGCAGAGGCACAGAAGAATGGTAAAGCAGCAGCACCTTCTAAGGAATCCGTTGTAAAAGAGGCACAGGCAGCAGCACCTTCCGCTGATACAGTTGCAGCAGAAGCACAGGCAGCAGCACCTTCCGCTTCTACGGTAGCAGCAGAGGCACAGGCAGCAGCACCTTCATCATCAACAGTAGCATCGGAAGCATCCGGTCAGTTTGCAACTTATTTCCAGGAATTTGTATCTGCTTATACACAGATGACAGGTTCCCAGCCAGATGATGCAACAATGCAGGCATTACAGGGAGCGTTTGCAACTGCATATGGTGATGTATATGGAGCAGCTTATAAGTCAGGATATGGTACAGCTTATGGTTCCGGTTACAAATCCGGTTACGGTACAGCTTATGGCACAGCTTATACATCCGGCTACAGCACAGCATACGGTACAGCATATACCAATGCTTTCACAGCAGGTTATGGCAGTGCGTATGGTACAGCTTATCAGTCTGCATATGGTACAGCTTATGTAGAAGGTTATAAGTCGGGATATGCAACAGCATATCAGGATGGTCTTTCCTATGGTGCGAATCTGGTACTTGGCAAGCTGAGTTCATTCTCCGGACAGATCACAACTCTGAAGAAGAGTGTAGACGCCTGGCAACTGGTGCATCAGCACTGAACACAGGCCTTGGCAAGGTATATACAGGCACTTCTGATCTGTATAATGGTATGGTTAAGTTGAATGGTGGTGCAGGCAGCCTTACAAAGGGTGCAAATACTCTGAAAGAAGGAGCAGGCACATTAAAGGATGGCGCATCAAAGCTGACAGATGCAAGTGGTGACTTAAAGGATGGCAGCAAGCAATTATCAGATGGTACAGATAAGGTCGTTGATGCAGTAAATGATGCAGAAAAGGATCTGGATTCTCTGTCAGAAAAGTGCGATAAGGTCATCAAGGCCGGTGAAGCTTATGAATCCTTCGGTGGAATCTCAGATGATATGAAAGGTAGCGTTAAGTTCATCATCAAGACAGATTCGATCAGCAAGTAATTAATAAATGAAAATCGTTTGCCCTATAAAAAGCATTGGTTGGATTTTGTTCACGATTTAAGACAAAAGGATACCTTGTTAGGACATCCGAAGTAGGAAAAAAGAATATAGTTTGACATAGGGGCTCCGGTTTCGCATGTTTTTCAATGAATCAATCCTTGAATATATGCCGGAGCCCTTTTAATGTGTACTAAGTGCATTTCCGGTTTTATATTCTGAATATGCCGATTACTTCCTCTTGATAAAATCTCTACATGAGACGCACTTGTTTTTCTATTTGAAACACATGCCTGATTCACACCTGCTCCGTGCTAACTCGCTCTTCGAGCTCAAACAAGCACCCGCAGGTGTTGGCAATGTGTTTCGCATAACGAAAAACTGCGTGAATGTCGTCATGTAGAGGTTTTATTATACGGAAGCAACGGCAATTATGTTATATGAACCGGAAATGCCTGTTGCAGCATGGAAAGGCGTCAGGCAGATTTAATGTTTAGCCGGAAATACAGAGGCTATTATATAAAAAAGGGGTTGACATATATACAGTTTAGATGTAACATAACGATGTTATGTGAATGACTGTTCATATGTTGAAATGGAATAAAACTGGTGGTGAGATGAGATGAAGGACGATCGGGAGACAAAAGAAAAGCTGCTTGCAAGTGCAGAGCATGAATTTATGGAGAAGGGCTATCAGGGTGCATCCCTCCGTAATATCTGTAAGAATGCAGGTGTGACGACCGGTGCATTATATTTCTTCTTTAAAGATAAAGATGATATATTTGCTTCACTGGTGGCACCGGTGCTTGGAAGTATCCGTACGATGATGGAAGCACATATGCAGCAGGAGTTGCAGGAGGTAAAAGGCGAGCTTCAGGAGGGGAAGGATGATTTCAGCGATGACATCTATGCATCCCGGCGGATCATTCATGAACTGTATCAGAATTATGACCGGGTACAGCTTCTGCTGACAAAGAGTCAGGGATCAAGTCTTGCAGGATGTATTGATGAATTTGTGGCATTTACAGAGAAGAATTACCGGATGCTGGCAGACGCACAGGCAAAGGTGTGTGGAGTTGCTGCACCGGATGATTATACGATACACTGGATGGCACATATGCAGATCGATGCATTTGTCCATCTGCTGACACATGAATCCGATGAAGAAAAAGCAGTTGCCCATCTGGGAGACATATTGAAATATCTGCTTGCCGGATGGTATGCACTGTTTCAGAGAGATGAATAGATAACAAAAAGCTATGTGAAATTTTATTTTGCATAGCTAAAAAAATGATAACAACATAACGGTGTTATGTAAGCGAAAAAATAACAGGAGGAAGCGAGTATGTATTTAGAGGTATCAGATGTAAAAAAAAGTTATGGAGAAGGTGGAAGCTACATACAGGTTTTAAAGGGAGTATCCCTTCAGGTAAAGCAGGGCGATATGTGTGTCATTCAGGGAACCAGTGGTTCCGGTAAGTCTACGTTATTGAACTGTATCGGTGGACTGGATACGATCGAATCCGGTTCGATCAAGGTAGACGGAACCGAGATCGCAGGCATGAAAGCAGATGAATTATCTGACTACCGAAGAGATTATCTGGGATTTATCTTCCAGTTCTATAATCTGGTACCGAACCTTACCGTGCGGGAGAATATACAGATCTGTGAATATCTGACAGATCAGCCGCTTAATATGGATGAGCTGCTTGAGATACTGGGACTGACAGAGCATCAGAATAAGTTTCCGGCACAGTTGTCAGGTGGTCAGCAGCAGAGATGTGCGATCGCAAGAGCACTGATCAAAAATCCGAAGCTGCTCTTATGTGATGAACCGACTGGAGCACTCGATTCCAAGACATCAAGGGATATCCTGATCCTTCTGGAGAAGATCAATGCGACCTATGGAACGACAATGCTGATCGTAACGCATAATAATTCCATTAAGAATATGGTCGATCAGGTCGTGATCGTAAAGGATGGTCAGATCAGGAAAGATTATTACAATGAGACAAAGGTACCGGCAGCAGAATTGGAGGATTTATAAGATGCAGAAAGTATTGAGAAAAAGGATTTGGAGAGATTTCAAAAGCAACCTTCCAAGATATCTGGCATTGTCCCTTCTGATCATACTTGCCATGTATCTGGTAGTCAGTCTGGTCGGTGCGGCAGAAACGATCATTCGCGGAAGTGAGAATGCTGACAGCAGACAGTGTGTTGAGGATGGAGATTTTTCACTGTTTGTACCGATGAAGGATGAAGAAATGGAAGATTTGGAGGCGGATGGAGTGACGATCGAGCCACAGTTCTATATGGACTATGAGATTGACGAAGATCACACGATCCGTATCTTTGCAAACAGGGATGAGGTCAACAGGATCGATCTGGTAAAGGGCACACTTGCAGAAAAGGGAAATGAGCTGGTGGTAGAACGCCAGTTTGCAGAGAAGAATGATATATCAGCAGGTGATGTGATTACATTTGGCGGACGGGAATTTACCGTTACCGGAATCGGTACAACACCGGATTATGATAACGTATTAAAATCTCTGGGAGATACCGGATGCGACTGCCTGCATTTTGGTACGGGATTTGTTGCAGCTGATGTATACGATACACTTCGTGCGGAAGAAAAAAGTATAAAGTCAGAGGAATATTATTATGCATACCGGTTAAATGGTGCTATGACGGATGATGAATTAAAAGACCGCTTGGAGGAGCTGGAATTTACATCCGGAGATGTAGAAGATCCATTTTTTCAGGAATACTGGGATCGTACGATGGGAAAGAAGGACGATCTGACAGATGGTATTCAGGAGCTGTTAGATGGAGCAAAAGAGTTAAAGGAGCTTAAGGCATTTGAAGATGGAATTATAGAATATACAGACGGAACAAAAGAAGCTGAAGATGGTTCCAATGAACTGCTGGATGGTATTCAGGAGTTAAAGGATGAGACAGATGATATGATCGATGACATCTTCTCAGAGGATGCACAGAACCTTATGACTTTTGTAAAGGCAGGGGATAATGCGAGAATTCAGGCGGCTTCCGGTGATCAGGAATTATACCGGAGCGTTGGTACGATCGCAGGTGCGATCCTGTTGATCCTGATCTCTTATGTATTATCAGTGTTCGTTGTACATTCGATCGATCAGGAAAGTGCCGTTATTGGTGCGTTATATGCACTTGGGGTAAAGAGAAAGAATCTGATGGCACATTATGTAACACTCCCGACTGTGATCACATTTGTTTCAGGTCTGATCGGAACACTGCTTGGATATTCAAGCCTTGGTGTGCCGATCCAGATGCAGGACTGCTACAACTATTATTCCCTTCCGGATCTGGATGTTATCTATATGCCATATCTGTTCATTTATGGAATCGTGGTTCCACCGGTTATTTCTATAATCGTTAATTCACTGGTTATCCGAAAGAGGCTGTCGAAGCCGGTTCTTACAATGATCAGGAATGAGCAGAAGGTTGGTAATGGTAAGGATATAAAGCTTGGAAATATGAGCTTCATGAATCTGTTCAAGATCCGCCAGATGCTTCGTGAGAGCCGTACCGGATTTACGGTAGTATTTGGAATGTTTGTAAGTCTTCTGCTGGCGATGATGTCACTGGAGATATATACTTACTGTGCGAATGTAAATCGTGATTATGTAAATGATACAAAGTATGAGTATATGTATACCTACAAATATCCGACAGAGGAAGTTCCGGAAGGTGGATATGAGGCATATGCAAAGACACTGAAAAAGAAAATTTACGGTTACAACTTTGACATAACAGTTATGGGACTGACAGAGAATAATCCGTTCTTTGATGTGGATCTGTCAGATTCATCCAGTAAGGTTGCGATCAGTTCTTCGATCGCTTACAAATACGGTCTGGATGTTGGTGATACTCTGACACTAAAGGATGATGAAGCAGATAAGATCTATGCATTTGAGATCGCATCTGTTGCGCAGTATGCTCCATCCTTTATGGTATTTATGCCATATGACAAGGCGCTTGAGTTATTCGACGAACCGGAGGATTATTTCAATGTTGTATTTTCCGACCATGCACTCGATGTCGAGACCGGAAGATTATATGCAACAACGACAAAGACCGATGTGAAGAAGGCTGCCGGTATCTTCTCGGATATAATGCAGGGAATGATCCTTACAATTGGAGGAGTATCTGTTCTGATCTTCATTGTTGTTATGTATCTGATGATGAAGGTTATGATAGATCGGTCTTCTTTCAACATTGCGTTGATTAAGATCTTCGGATACCGGAATAAGGAAGTGAAGAAGATGTATCTGGATGGTAATTTCTATATCATAACGATAGGAGCATTGATTTCGATTCCACTGACCAAATGGATCATGGATGTGGCTTATGAGCCTGCCTTTGTTCCGAATATTGCCTGCGGTATCGACAAGTCCTTCCCATTCTGGATGTACCTTGCCATCTTCGCAGGTATCCTGATCCTGTACTTCATCATCAACCATCTGCTGATCCGCAGAATCCGCAAGATGGTGCCTGCTGAAGTGCTGAAGAACAGAGAGTAGTAATTGCGAACATATAAGTTTTAATGTGAATGAGCTCGCTTGATATTACCAAGCAGGGGACGCTTTCGCTCGTTTCGGTCTGCAGCGGTACTAAGATGCCGCATATGCGCCATCTAAGGACCGGCGACCTCAAATGCCCCTGTCTCGGTAATTCAACGAACTCATTCATAATTTAAGCTGAGAAGTTCGCAATTATTCTTTTTCGCCCAGTATTATAGCTCAAACAAGCACCCGCAGACGATGGCAATGTGTTTCGCATAACGAAAAACTTCGTGAGTGTCTCATGAAGGGGGATTATGTGGAAGCAATGCCGGTTACGGGGTAAGAACCGGAAATGCTTGTTGCGTTCATATAATTGAGATGTTACAGCAGATATAAGATAAGAGCAAAAAGGCGGTTGTGTTGAAAAGACAGGTTGTGGTAAACTGGCATTGCAGGCAGGTGGACCAGGTATAGCATAAAGAGAGTCTCAGGATGGAAGTGAGATATGGCACATGCCTGCGGATAGTATATATCAGGAGGATATTGCATGTTATTAATAAAGAACGGCAGGGTCGTTGATCCTGTGACAAATACAGATCGGAAGCTGGATGTGCTGGTTGATGGTGCGGTGATCACAGAAGTGGAACAGCAGATAGATCCGGAAGCATGCAGGGAAAAGTATGGTACAGATGATGTTTGCGTGATCGATGCGGAAGGTCTGGTGGTTGCACCGGGGCTGGTCGATACACATGTACATTTCAGAGATCCGGGCTTTACTTATAAAGAGGACATCGAGACCGGAGCAGAGGCTGCCGCTTATGGCGGATTTACGACGGTTATCTGTATGGCAAATACGAAGCCGGCAGTTGATAATGTAGAGACACTTGAGTATATTCAGAGAAAAGGGGAAACGACCGGGATCCATGTGATCCAGACGGCGACCGTTACAAAGGATCTGAAGGGAAAAGAACTTGTAGATATGGAACTGCTGGCAGAACATGGTGCTGCCGGATTTACAGATGATGGTATCCCGATCATGGATGAAGAAGTCTTAACGGAGGCAATGCTTCGTGCGAAAGCGCTTGATCTGCCGATTAGTCTGCATGAAGAAGATCCTGCATTTGTAAAAGGTGCAGGTGTGAATATGGGAGCAGTATCCGGGCAGCTTGGCTATGGTGGGGCTTCCAGAACAGCAGAGGATGTCATGGTCGCAAGAGACTGTATCCTTGCCCTTCATACAGGAGCATCTGTCTGTATTCAGCATATCAGTTCCGGAAATTCCGTTGAGTTAGTAAGGCTGGCAAAGAAGCTTGGTGCGGATGTTCATGCAGAAGCAACACCACATCATTTTACACTGACAGAGGATGCAGTTCTGACCTATGGAACAATGGCAAGAATGAACCCACCGGTCAGAGAAGAAGCGGACCGGTTGAAGATCATTGAAGGTATTCAGGACGGCACGATCGATATGATCGTAACCGATCATGCACCGCACAGTGCAGAAGAAAAGGCACGTCCGATGGCACAGGCACCGAGTGGGATCACAGGCCTTGAGACATCACTGGCACTGGGAATCCGTTCACTGGTACAGCCGGGCTACATCACACTTATGAAGCTTATGGAGCTGATGAGTAAGAACCCGATGGAGTTCTACCGGATGACACCGGGCAGCATCCAGGCGGGAGCGCCGGCTGATATTGTGATATTTGGAGAAAATGAAGAATGGACCGTTGAACATTTCCATTCCAAAGCCTTGAATTCACCGTTTTTTGGTTGGACACTTCCGGGAAAGCTTCATTACACGATCTGCAACGGTAAGATCGTAGCAGAGAACTAGAACACAGGGGATACGGGTACATACAGGGAATCATACATTTTTTTGTACAGGAGAAAGAAGAAATGGCAAAAGAATTAAGATGGGCAAATCCTTATATGCGGTAGGAAGCTATAAAGAATATGATATGAATAATCGTTTCTTTAACATCAATCTTGCCGGTGGTGCATTGCTTGATATCGGAGTATATGCACTCAGTCTGATGCGCAGCTTTATGGCAGAGACACCGGATCAGGTGATGAGTCAGGTGCGGTTCGCGCCGACAGGGACGGATGAGCAGGCAAGCATCATCCTGATGAATAAAGAACAACAGATGGCAGCTATTACGCTGTCCATGCATTCAAAGCAGCCAAAGCGTGCAATGATCAGTTGTGAAAAAGGGTATATCGAGATCATGGAATATCCAAGAGCTGATAAAGCGATTATCGTAGATGCTGCAAGCGGAGCAGTTACACCGGTAGAAGCCGGTGAAACAAAGCGTGCGCTTGAATATGAGATGCGGGATATGGAAGAAGCGGTACAGTCCGGAGATGTAAGCCGGATGCAGATGCCTTTTACCGGAGATGTCATGAACATCATGACAGACCTTCGAAAGAACTGGGGCTTAGTCTATCCGGAAGAATCAAGAAAGACGGAGTAGATCCCATTTTGATGAGGTTCCGGTCTTTCGGAAAATATTCTGTAAGTGCTTCTGGATCGTGTTCTCACTGATCCCGAGAGTGGCTGCAATCTCATCGTTATTTGCAAATGAAAAGATCAGAGACAGGATCTCTGTCTCTCGTGGAGTAAGGTCATAGCCTTTTGCAAGTGCCGGGATACGGTTTGCAAGAGCGGTATGGCCTTTCTCTTTTTCCGGATATAGGATCTGTTCATAGGTTACGTTGATATGCTTGCCAAGAGAACGGAAGAAGAACATATCATCGTCTGTAAAATCCCCATCGATCTTGGTACGAAACAGCGTCAGGATACCGGAGAATTCTCCACTGCAGATCATGCTGTACTGTAAGGAATCGTAGACATGGAATTTCTGATAACAGTGCTGATAGAGAGAAGAGTTCAGACGGACATCATCATTTACCAGATCGCTTTCTCTTACAAGCTGGGATTCCCGTACATTGTTGATCCAGAGCAGATGATCCTCACTCATATGATCGATGTAGAGCAGTTCTGCTTCATAGAAATAATCAGGAAAGCAGACCGGAGTCGGTACGATCTCAGTTCGGTTTTCCGGATTGACGGAGATAATGCTCGCATAAGTAAATGGGATCAGCAGGCGAAGTCTTGGGAGAAATTCATCTCTCAGTGCTTCATAGGATTTACATTGGTACAGCGTATATACGATATCGTTATAGATCAGAAAGTTGTTCTTTTCCATTGTGGGTCTCCTTCGCGTGAAATGATGTTGATTTTCAGGCAGATGCCAAGACTGCTTCATTTGCATAGCAAGCCATCCGGTCGAAAGTTATATAAATACAATTATATATTACAAAATACTTGTTTTCAAGTATATACTACCGAAAATGATTAGCATTTACCTCAAATTAATAATTGAAAAACAGTAGGGAATTGAGATAAGCTATAAAACGAAAAAGAGATCAGAGAAAGGAAGCGTTGCGGATGAAGGATAAAAAATATGTTATAACAATTACGAGACAGTTCGGAAGTCTTGGAAGACCAATCGCAAAACTGATGGCAGAACAACTGGGAATAGAGTATTACGACAGAGATATCGTGGATCAGGCAGCCAAGCAGTTGAAGCTTCCCGCTTCTGTTGTAGACGAAGAAGAAGAAAGCGCAAAGAAGATCTTCAAGAATCCGTTTTCCAGAATGGTACTTCCGCTTGGCGGTGGCACGAACAGTACCCAGGATGATATTTTCGATGCACAGCAGAATATCATACGATTTCTTGCAGAGAAAAGCTCATGCGTGATCGTTGGACGTTGCTCTGACTTTATTTTAAGCGAGATGGACAATGTGATGAATATATTCATCTATGCTCCGTACCCGGATCGTGTTGAGAATTGTGTGAATTCGATGGGACTGGAAATCGATGAAGCCCGTAAGATGATCGTAGCCGTTGATGAGGCGCGTGATTCCTATCACATGAATTATGCCGGATATAAGCCGGGAGACATCAATCATTGTGATATCCTGATCAACAGCAGTCTGCTCGGTGTAGAAAATACTGCAAAGTATCTGGCAGAACTGGTACGTGAGAAGTTTATCAGTGATTAATAAGGATTAGACGTAATTAAAATTAAGTAGAAACTTATCATATATAATAATTGTAAATAAGTAAATGAAATTGTAAACTAAAAGCAGTTGATACGAAGGCGTATCTGCAATGCTATAAGGCATTGCGGATGCGCTTTTTGTTGTTTTATAAGGAAAAATACAAAACGGAAAGGAAGAATGGTTATGACACATGGCTTGGTGGCACTGTTAATAGTGCTGATCGTAATTGTCGGTTCGATACTGACACATCGCTGCGAAGAATTTATGATCGGGGGTTCTCTGGTCGGCGCGGCAGTTTTATTTAAAGGTTCATTTCTGACACAATGGTGTACGATGCTTCAGGAGACGATTTCGGAAAATGTCTGGATCGTTGTAGTATGCGGATTGTTCGGCAGCCTGATCGCCTTACTTCAGACAGCAAAGGGAAATTATGGTTTTTCTAAGCTGGTTTCCAAATTATGTAATTCAGAGCGAAAGACATTACTTACCACATTTATACTTGGTATATTGATCTTTGTAGATGATTATCTGAACGTTTTATCGATCGGTGCCTGTATGAAGGGTGTTTACGATAAACGTAAGATACCGAGAGAGACACTGGCGTTCATGCTGGATTCCACAGGTGCTCCGGTCTGTGTACTTCTTCCGTTTTCAACATGGGCAGTTTTCTATGCAAGTCTGTTCATTGATCAGCCGAGTGTACAGGCATATGGATTCACCTCCGGTATGAAAGCGTACTTAAGTGCCATTCCATTTTGTTTTTATCCAATCATTATATTATTGATCGTATTTTTATTCTGTATGGGAATCATGCCAAAGCTTGGTGGTATGAAGAAAGCATATAAGCGAGTAGAGGAGACCGGCAAGGTCTACAGTGATGCCAGCAGAAAGTACAATCATGAAAACCGTGCAGGTTATGAAGAAGACGGAAATATCTGGGATTTCGTTATTCCGATGGCAGTCCTTGTAGCGATCGCCATTATCACAGGTGATCTTCTTCTGGCAGTTGTTCTTGCGATCGCATGTTGTATGCTGATGTATCTTCCAAGAAAGGTTATAGCTGTAAATGAATTCTTTGGTGTGATCGTAAAGGGATTTGCGGATATGCTTCCAACCCTTACCTTACTGGTACTTGCGTTCTTATTGCAGAAGGTAACAGAACAGCTTAACATGACAGATTATATAATCGATCTTGCACAGCCATTATTAACAGGCTCTCTGTTCCCGATGATCACATTTATCCTTGTTGCGGCGCTTTGTTTTGCAACCGGATCCTTCTGGGGCATGAGTGCAGTCGTTGCACCGATCGTATTCCCGCTTGGCGCAGCAATCTCCGCAAACCCGGTTCTGATCATGGCAGCAATTATCTCCGGTGGTGCATTTGGAAGCCATGCATGCTTCTACTGTGATGCAACGCTTCTGTCATCGAACAGTGCAGGCATTGATAATATGGAACATGCAGTATCCCAGCTCCCATATGTTATGATCGCAGCTATGTTGTCAATCGTTGGCTTCCTGATCTGTGGATTTATAGTTTAGAGTAAAAGGGGGCATGTGATATGGCAGAATATATTATAAAGAGCCGGGCAGTATTTGATGGTCGGGCGGATAGCTGTAAGCCGCTTGCTGTCTGGATCAAAGATGACAGGATAAAGAAGCTCCTGCCATATGATGAGACAAATGCCGTTCCGGCGGATGTTCCGATATACGATATGGGTGACAAGCTTGTCATGCCGTCCTTTATCGATGCACATACCCATATATTTACCGGAGCGGTAGCCGCAAGTGAATATGTATGCAACACGTTGGATGCCTGCCATTCGGAACAGGAATGTGTGGAGCAGATGGCAGCATATGTAAAGGCGCATCCCGGACAGAAGCGAATCCGCGGAACTGGATGGTTTATCGGGAACTGGACGGAGGATTGTATGCCGGACAAACGAAGTCTGGATGCATATTTCCCGGATACTCCGGTATATCTGGAATGTGCGGATGCACACAGCATGTGGCTGAATTCAGCAGCACTTGCTGAAGCCGGGATCAGACCGAATCCCGATTTGGCAAATGGCATGATCGAGACTTACCCGGATGGAGAGCTTACCGGAATGTTGATCGAACCGGAAGCCTATGCGCCCGCCATGGAAAAGTTCATGGATTTTACGGATGAAGAAATGACAGAAATACACAGACATTTCAAACAGGTACTTGCGGAGAACGGAGTTGCAGGCTTAAGTGAGATGTTTGCAGAAGATTATACAGAAGAGACTTATAAGAAATATGAATTGCTGAAAAAGCTGGATGATGAAGAAGGGCTGTATGCAAATGTATATGTCTACACGAAGTTATTTGGCTATACCTCATTTGAAAAGTTCTTTGAGATGAAGGAAAAACTGGATTCCAGACATTTTCAGATCACCGGTTTAAAGGGGTTTATTGATGGGGTGACGGAGACTTATACCGGACTGCTCTTAGAGCCATATACAGACCGCCCGGATACCTGTGGGGAGAAACTTCCGCTCTGGCCGAGAACGAAGATGCAGGAGGAGATCACTGCGGCAAATGAGGCAGGCATACAGGTCAGACTTCATTGTATCGCAGATGGTTCTGTGCGCATGGCGCTTGATATGTACGAGGAAGCGGAAAAAAGAACCGGAAGAAAGGATCTCAGAAATACGATCGAGCATATCGAAAATATTCATCCCGATGATATCAGGAGATTCAAGGAACTGGATGTCGTAGCATCGATGCAGCCATATCATCTGATCCTGTCCAATAATGATAAGATCGTGCGGCTTGGAAAGAAGCGGTGCAGATATGAATGGCCGATGAAAAGTATCACGAATACAGGAGCGGCATTTGCAGTCGGAACGGATTACCCGGTTGTGGGATTAGATCCATTTCAGACAATCTATGCGGCAGTGATCAGAAAGGATGCAGACGGAAGAATATCCGGTCAGAATCCGTGGGAGGCCATTGATATGGCGACAGTCTTAAAAGGATATACCTACGGAGCTGCTTACGTCTATCAGGCAGAAGACCGAACCGGTTCGATCGAAGAAGGCAAATGTGCAAATCTCATCGTGCTGGATCAGAATCTGTTTACGATCGATCCTGAGAAGATACCGGATACCAAAGTGGTATGGAATATATTTGAGGGACAGACGATATATGACAGACTGAACAATCTGGCAGGTGCGAGTGGAATATAAGCCGTTGCAAACAGACAACCGGCGGAAGATAGATTTGGCAGATGTAAGTAGAAGGTAAGCCGGAAATCAATGGCAGAAAATATAGGATAAAGAAATAAGATGTTCTGATAACAGTATATAGATATTTTGATAACAGGAGGATATGAGTATGAGAAAGGTAAAGGTAGCGGCTACCCAGATGAGCTGTAGCTGGAATAGAGAAGAAGTGTTAGACAAGGCAGAGAAGCTGGTTCGAAAGGCAGCAGCAGAAGGTGCAAATATTATCTTGTTACAGGAATTATTTGAAACTCCGTATTTCTGTCAGAAGCAGAAATTTGAATATTTTGATCTGGCAAAGCCACTTTCAGAAAATGCAGCAGTAAAACGATTTACCGAGGTTGCAAAAGAGCTTCAGGTTGTTCTGCCGATCAGTTTTTATGAAAAGGCGGGAAATACAGCATTTAATACAATAGCGATCATTGATGCAGATGGAACGATCCTTGGAACATATCGTAAGACCCATATCCCGGATGGACTTCCATATGCGGAGAAGTTTTATTTTACACCGGGAGATACCGGATTTAAGGTATGGAAGACAAAATATGCAGATATCGGCGTTGGCATCTGCTGGGATCAATGGTTCCCGGAGGCTGCCAGAAGCATGGCACTTCTTGGTGCAGAGCTGTTGTTCTATCCGACTGCGATCGGAAGCGAGCCTACATTAAACATTGATTCGAAACCACACTGGCAGCATGCAATGCAGGGACATGCAGCAGCAAATATCATGCCGGTGATCGCATCGAACCGTATCGGAACCGAGACGGACGATGAATCTTCAATGACATTTTACGGTTCTTCCTTTATCGCAGATCAGACCGGAACAATCGTGGAGGAGGCAGACCGTGAGACAGAATCTGTGCTTGTCCATGAATTTGATCTGGATGCGATCGCACAGATGCGTAGAGAGTGGGGCGTGTTCCGTGACCGCAGACCGGAGATGTACGGAACTTTGATGCACCATTAATTAAAGATATTTCAAGTATAAGATCACACACATAAGTTCAAGAATGAAGATTGCAGGAAGCCCAATGTAGAATTTGGGCTTCCTGATTTTATGTCGGAATAACAGCATACCAAGAATCGCACCAAAGATTCCGAACACTCCGGCGAGGATCAGGTGGCTTCCGGGATGCGCCACTTGTGGTGGATGGCTTTCCATTTGTCGATGCCATACAGGAAAAATACGATCAGATTGATCAGGATATATGTACTTAAGAATAAATGATCTTTTATCAGTTCAAATAACATATGTGGTTGTACTCCTTTCATCCGTACAGACTGCTTTCACAGAGAAGAAGTTCGTTCCTTCGCAGTTTCCAGTCAAGCAGATTTTCATTATATGCATTTTAAGATGATTTTTGTGGATTGTCTATATTTATATTCTTGAAGCCTGTTTGATACGGGCTTATAATGATGCATAAAATAAGAAAGAAGGACGAAAGATGAATATACAGATCAGAGAATATAAAGATTCAGACATACAGGAGATGAACCGCATCTGGAACCGTGTGGTAGATGATGGAGTTGCTTTTCCACAGGAGGATGACCTGACAGAGGAGACAGGCAGGGGATTCTTTGCAGGCCAGACCTATACTGCGGTGGCAGAGGATACAGACACAGGAAAGGTGCTCGGACTTTATATCCTGCATCCAAATAATGTCGGACGCTGCGGTCATATCTGCAATGCCAGCTATGCGGTAGATGCGGATGTAAGAGGACTTCATATCGGAGAGAAGTTGGTGTCTGACTGTCTGGTACAGGCAAAGGCGTATGATTATCTGGTGCTGCAGTTTAATGCGGTGGTGGCTACAAATGTGCATGCAAGACACCTCTATGAGAGGCTTGGATTTACGCAGCTTGGAACGATTCCGGGTGGTTTTCGCATGAAGGATGGACACTATGAGGACATCTGCCCATATTACTTTGACCTGCGTGAACTTGGCAGATGATCGTTGTTAATTGAAAATTGATTTCAGACATGGAATGGCGGTCAGATAATATAATGTAAGACAGTAAAGATTTCTATTCGGTTCGTGCACTGATTTGTCGGCAGTCGCCCAAACTCGTCCGTATGGACTCAAACATGGGCTTGGTGCTGACAGTTAGCACAAACCTCATAACGAAATCTTTTCTATGTCATTGCATTATATTATCTGACCGGCAATTCATTGCCTGAAATCAAATACAGATTAAGATACGATCATCTGCCAAGTCTTTACGGATCAAAGTAATATGAGTTGAATAAAATGTAATTTTAAGAGCGAAGACAGTATGTGGTAGAAATATATAATGAAGAAAGCAGTATGTTTTCTTTACACAAGTCAATTAAAATGGTAAAATAATTAATGTGCGTAATAAGAACGATATAATTTATTTGATGTGTCAAATAAGACTTTAGAATAGAAATCAGGATAGATAATCATGTTTAAATATAGATTTTTTCAGGTGATCCTTGCGATCGCAGTTGTAATGCTGATCGTGTCGTCTGCGGTGTTTATCTCATTCCAGGGAGTGAATATCAGTGAGGCAGAGTACACATCAGAGATGACCGGACGAACATTTGAGACAGATGGAGCAGATGGTTCGGAAACTGCTCTGACGGAGTTCGAGGCGTGGCTGGAGTACAGCATCATTGCGGATGGACTGAAGGAAACCGGAAATAATGTTGATTTTGATAAAGGAAATGTGAAGCTTTGCGACTATAACCTGACGCAGCTTAGACAGTTGAAGAAGGTGAAGGATGAGGCGAAACGAATGATGTTCCTGTCGGTGATCCTGCTTATCATAGGATTTCTGGCAGTAAAGAAAAGACGAATGTATGAGTGTGTCGTATGGGGCGGCGTTGCAGCAAGTGTGATCGGAATAGTATCACTGATCCTGCTCGCGGTATCCGGAAGCGGCATTTTCTATGGCGTTCGTGAGATGGTATTTAAAGGCAGGTATGATGTATTTTTCTCAGGGGATGACAGACTGATCGCGCTGATCCCGGATAATCTGGGACTTCGGATGTTCCTGATCTATACAGGAGTGATACTTGCCGGACTTGTTATTACGATCATAGTACGACTGATAAGCTGGCGAAAGACACAGCCACACAAATTCTAATATATTCAGGAGGGTTATATGAACAAGAGAATCAACGATTGGATCAACTGGGTACTGTATGATGAACTGATCGCAGGTAAACTGAATGCACCAAAGCATCTGCTGGGTATTCATGAATATGGGGAAGGACAGATTATCACAGCCTATCGTCCACATGCGGTGGAAGTGAAGGTTACATCCAGAACAGGTAAAAAAGTTCATACGATGGAGAAGGTAACGGATGAGGGATTTTATGCGATCTTTTTCCCTAAGAAGGAATTTAGCGGAACAAAATACAATCTGGTGACAACTTATGAGGATGGAACGACTGTTACGACAGCAGATCCATATGCATTTGACAGCCAGATTTCAGATTTTGATTCTTATTTATTTGCAGAAGGCAAGCACTACGAGATCTATAATAAATTTGGAGCACATCCGATGACGATCGATGGCGTAAAGGGAACCTATTTTGCAGTATGGGCTCCGGACGCGCGGAGAGTCAGCGTTGTCGGTGATTTCAATATGTGGGATGGTAATTTACATCCGATGCAGCTTCGACCAAACGGTGGAATCTATGAGCTGTTTATTCCAAATGTGCTTTCCGGCGCAGTATATAAATACCAGATTTTGACCCGTTATGATGAGATCTTATATAAGAGTGATCCATACGGAAATCAGGCACAGATGCGTCCGGACAATGGTTCGGTTGTTGCAGATCTGACGACCTACAAGTGGAAGGATACTGCATGGATAAATAAGAGAAAAACCTACAGCAGAACAGATCGCATGAAGATGCCGATGACCATCTATGAGATGCATCTCGGTTCATGGAGAAAGAAAGTTGAAGACGATGACAGCGGCTTCTTCAGTTATAGAGAGTTAGCTCCGATGGTTGCGGATTATGTAAAGGATATGGGCTATACACATGTGGAGATCATGGGTATCGCAGAGTATCCGTTTGATGGTTCCTGGGGCTATCAGGTAACGAATTATTATGCACCGACATCCAGATACGGATTGCCGGAAGATTTCATGTATTTTATCGACTATTTACATAGTAAGGGAATCGGTATCATCTTAGACTGGGTACCTGCACATTTCCCGAAGGATGCACACGGACTTGGCAGATTTGATGGTATGCCGCTCTATGAGCATCCGGATCCAAGAAGGGGCGAGCATCCGGATTGGGGTACTTATATTTTTGATTATGGCAGAGCAGAGGTTGCAAACTTCCTGATCGCAAATGCACTTTTCTGGGTAGAGAAGTTCCATATCGATGCGTTACGGGTAGATGCTGTTGCATCCATGTTATATTTGGACTATGGTAAGCAGGATGGACAGTGGCTTCCAAATGAAAATGGCGGCAATGAGAACCTGGATGCAATTAAGCTGCTGCAGAATATTAATGCAGTTATGGAAGAAAAGAATCCGGGAGCATTCCTGATCGCAGAGGAATCAACTGCATGGGCCGGTGTGACTGCTCCGGCATCCATGAACGGACTTGGCTTCCTGTTCAAATGGAATATGGGATGGATGAATGACTTCCTCGAGTATATGAAGATGGATCCATATTTCAGAAGCTTTAACCATAACAAGCTGACCTTCAGCTTATCCTATACATATGCAGAAAATTATGTTCTTGTCATTTCACATGATGAGGTCGTACATCTGAAATGTTCAATGATCAATAAGATGCCGGGAAGCGAACCTCAGAAATTTGCAAATCTTCGTCTGGCATATGGTTATATGTATGGCCATCCGGGCAAAAAGCTGTTATTCATGGGTCAGGAATTTGCACAGCCGCGCGAGTGGAGCGAGGCAAGAAGTCTTGACTGGTTTGTCCTTGACAATCCGTTGAATCAGGGTGTACAGCGTTGGGTAAAAGCGTTAAATAATCTGTACAATGCGAATGATGCGTTATATGCAAATGACAGCGATGTGATGGGCTTTGAGTGGATCGACTGTGACCATCCGGATAAGGGTGTGGTTTCATTTATCCGTCGAGGTTCTACACCGAGTAAGCAGTTGTTATTTATCTGCAATTTCGTGCCGGTTGAATATGATAATTATGAAGTTGGAGCACCTTGCTTCACAACATATAAAGAAGTCCTGAATTCCGACGACGTACAGTTTGGCGGAGCAGGCAGATTAAACAGTGGTAAGATCAAGGCTATCGATAAGAAGACAGAACGTATGCCTTATTCGATCAGTGTAACAGTACCGCCACTTTCTACTGTTGTTCTGGAATATGATTACACCGATGTAACACCGGAGGATATTCTGAAGAAGAAAGAGATAGAAAAGAAAGCGGCAGCAGCAAAACGCGCAGCTGAGAAGAAAACGGCTGCGAAGAAAACTGCAACGGAAAAGAAGGATGTAGAGACGACGGAAGTTGTAAAAAAGGAGCCGGAGAAGAAGACGGCTGCGACAAAGACAAAAGAAACAGTAAGTAAGACAAAGCCTGCACAGACAAAAGCGGCAGTTTCAAAGAAGACTACTAAGAAATAATAAAAAATGCTGGATCGTACTTGTGCGGTTCAGCATTTTTTGTAGGCATAAGGAGAAGACATGAAGATAGAAAAAGTAAGTACAGCGGATGCGGAGAAGCTTCTCGCAATCTATGCACCCTATGTAGAAGAAACAGCAATATCATTTGAATATGAAGTACCGTCTGTAGATGTATTCAGGAACAGGATCGAGCAGATTTCAGCAAAGTATCCATACATAAAGGCAGTCGTGGATGGGAAGATCGCAGGCTATGCATATGCAGCAGGTTTCAAAGACAGAAAGGCATATGACTGGTCAGTAGAAACAACGATCTATATCCGAAAAGACTGCAGGCAGATGGGACTTGGCAAAGCCCTATATGAGAATCTGGAAAAACTACTGAAGGAAATGGGAATCCTGAACATGAATGCCTGTATCGCAAGTCCGGCAGCAGAGAGCGGACATCTGACGGATGACAGTTACAGATTCCATAAAAAAATGGGCTTTACGCTGGTTGGGCGTTTTCATAACAGCGGCTATAAGTTTGGTGAATGGTACGATATGATCTGGATGGAGAAGATGATCGGCGAGCACGAGAAGGATATGCCGGATGTAAGATTTGGTCAATGAAAAAGAAATTTATAAAAAACACTTGCAAAAAGATAATCCAAGCAATATAATACAGGAGAAGTGCAAAGAGGCACAGAGCGAGAAGCTCTGTGCCTCTTTAGTTTTCCAGGTATTAAGTTTTAGGAGGAAATTCAAATGAAAACAGGTACAGTAAAATGGTTTAATGCAAAAAAGGGATATGGATTTATCAGCGATGAGAATGGTGATGACATTTTTGTACATTTCTCAGCTTTAAATATGTCTGGTTTCAAAGTATTGGAGGAAGGCGACAAAGTTGAGTTCGAAGTAATTGAGGGAGAAAAAGGACCTCAGGCTGCAAATGTAACAAAGCTGTAAGCTGATACATAATGAAGATACCTCATGACAGATCATCGGTACTCAGAATTTTGAGAACCGATGATCGCCATGGGGTATTTTTTTGCGGATTCTTGCGGAAATTATGATTATATATTAGAATAGCGGCACAGGAGAAAGAAAACATGAACAATCCAATAAAAGAATTAACAAAGAAGGAATGGATCATCTGGTTAGGATCTATTTGTATCGTATGCGTATCGAACTTGCTGACAACAGATTTTGATCTGCTGACTCTGGTAGCTGCATTAGTGGGTGTAACTTCGCTGATCTTTGCAGCCAAAGGAAATGTATGGGCACAGATCCTGATGGTGATATTCAGCATCCTTTATGGGATCATTTCCTACCGGTTCCATTACTGGGGCGAGATGATTACATATCTTGGCATGACAATGCCTATGGCGATCTGGTCTACGATCACATGGCTCCAGAATCCTTCCGGCGGAAACGGAAATGTCGTAAAGATCCAGAAGCTGAACCGGAAGCACATCATAGGGCTTATTATATCCGGCGCGATCGTAACGGCAGTATTTTATTATATTTTAGTTGTATTCGATACCCCGAATATTATATTCAGCACCATATCGATCATAACCAGTTTTCTGGCAGCAGCACTTACGATGCTCCGTTCCTCGTATTATGCAGTATGGTATGCGGCAAATGATATCGTGCTGATCATTTTATGGGTGCTGGCATCCATGAAGAATCCTGCCTATATCCCGGTCGTTGTGAATTTCGGTATCTTCTTTATCAATGATATGTATGGCTATATCAGTTGGAAAAGGCGGGAACGGATACAGCTGTAAAATGCAGAAAAAGTGGGTTGTTGGTACTATTACTTTACACAAGAGAGTTTGTAGCTGTGGAGCTGAAGAAGTTATCGACTAATAAAAAACAGAATCCCCGCTATGGTGTGTTTTACTATTTATAAAGCAAGCCTTTGGGAGCGTCGGTTCTTAGTGAGTCGCTATATGCGACGAACTTTTCATAGGTATGGAATAGTGAGACAGGCAGAAAATAAATCAGCCCTTGGGGTATATTATAACCCCAAGGACTGATTTATTTTCGTATGTGTGATTAGTTCTTCGAACAGCGGAACAGCAGATCCTCCCAACGGCGATCCACTTCCTCCTGATACTGAACGAGTAAATGCTCATTTTCAGGCTTGAACAAATGCTTGAAACGACCCTGTGTCCGTAAGAAGTCCTCGATCGGAAGCTTCTTCTTAGGAGAATAGCTTAAGATCCATTTGCCTTCGATGACTTCAAATAAAGGCCAGTAGCAGGTCTCAACCGCCAGCTTACAGATATCCATGATCTGTTCGGTAGGATAACGCCAGCCACGAGGACAAGGAGCCATAACATTTAAGAAAGCAGCACCCGGTGTGTAGATGGCTTTTTCGGATTTCTCATAGATATCACGCATATTACCAAGCAGAGTAGTCTGACCGACATAAGGGATATCATGAGCTGCCATAACCTGTGCCAGATCCTTACGGTTCTGCATCTTACCATTTGACTGGGAACCGACAGGAGTGGTAGTTGTATCTGCATACATCGGAGTAGCAGAAGAACGCTGGATACCGGTATTCATGTAAGCACCGTTATCGTAGCAGACATATACCATGTCATGACCACGCTCCATAGCACCGGATAAAGACTGAAGACCGATATCGTAAGTACCGCCGTCACCGCCAAATGTTATGAATTTATATGTTTCATCTAATTTACCCTTTTTCTTTAATACATGATAAGCAGTTTCTACACCGGAAAGGGTAGCGCCTGCATTTTCAAATGCGTTATGAATGTAACTGTCTTCATAAGCAGTATATGGATACATGAAGGTGGAAACCTCCAGACATCCGGTAGCGTTACCGATAACTGCTTTGTCACCCTCATGAAGGGCACGGAGTACATTACGAACTGCGATCGTACCGCCACAGCCTGCACACATTCTATGACCCGGAGCAAGACGCTCAGGCTTGTTCATTACTTCTTTAAAATTATATGCCATTTTGTCTTACCTCCTTACTTTCTAAGTCCAATATACTGATACTGTGGAATGGTCTTGCCCTGCTCGATCATTTCCTCTAACTGGTTAAATACATCGGTTGCTTCCACTGTTGTATAATCTCTGCCACCAAGACCGTAGATATAGCTGACAGCCTTTGTAGAAGCTCCGATATCATACAGGTGCTCCTTGATCTCAGCGGATAAAGGACCGCCGCCTGCACGGAAGCCTTCGGAACGGTCTAAGATCGCAACTGCTTTTGTATGAGTCAGCGCCTTTGCAATTTCTTCACCGGGGAATGGACGGAAGACACGGAGCTTTAATAAGCCGACCTTCTTGCCCTGTGCGCGCAATGCATCGATTGCTTCTTTTGTCGTTCCTGCTGCGGAACCGATCATAACGATCGCATAATCAGCATCTTCTAATTTATATTCCTCAAAGAAGCCGTACTGTCTGCCGGAGATCTTTGCGAAATCATTCGCAACATCCAGGATCACCTGCTTGGCATTCTTCATAGCTTCGTTCTGATTCATTTTGGATTCCATATAGAATGGAGAAGTTGCATATGGACCGACTGCCATAGGCATCTTTGGATTCAACAGGTACTGTTCCGGATTGTATTCACCGACAAATGCTTTTACCTTGTCATCCTCTAACAGTTCGATATTCTCAACTGCGTGGCTGGTGATGAAACCATCCTGACAGATCATGATCGGAAGACGGACATCCTTGTGTTCTGCGATCCGGTAAGCCTGTACGAAATTATCATAAGCTTCCTGATTATTCTCTGCATAGATCTGGATCCATCCGGTATCTCTTGCACCCATACTGTCTGAGTGGTCGCAGTTGATATTGATCGGGCCGGATAAAGCTCTGTTTACAAGAGCCAGTGCAATCGGCAGACGATTGGAAGCTGCAACATAGAGCTCCTCCCACATCAGCGCCATACCGCAGGAAGAGGTTGCTGTTAAGACACGGCAACCGGCAGCACTTGCACCGATCGCAGCACTCATAGCACTGTGCTCACTCTCGACCGGAATAAACTCTGTATCGATCTCACCGTTTGAAATATATGTAGAAACAAACTGTGGAATCTCTGTAGAAGGGGTGATCGGGAATGCCGGCATGACATCCGGGTTGATCTGCTTGATCGCATAAGACACCGCTTCATTTCCTGATAAACGTTCTCTGATACCCATTTATTTGCCCTCCTTCATCGTAATAGCACCAAACTTACACTGATAAGCACAGATACCGCAGCCCTTGCAGTGGTTCAGATCGAAGTCAAGGCGTTTGCCGCCTACGACCGGGATGCAGCTGTCCGGACAGACCGGTGCACATAACAGACAGTGTACACATTTGCTCTCATCTATGACGGGAGTAGCAGTTCTCCATTCACCTGTGTTAAATGCTTTGGAAGTACCACCGCCGTACACATGGTTACCGGGTGTGATTTCTGTATATTTACTTTTTTCATGTATTCTGCTGATATCTGTTCTCATTACTTGGTTACCTCCTTAAATGCAAGCTCAAGGGCTTTCATATTTCCATCGATAACCTCAGGCTTCTTTGCAAATTTGTGCTGATAGGAAAGTCTCATATCTGCAAGGAAATCATCCTGCTCCATGATACCGCTGACTGCAACGATAGCAGCAAGCATAGGAGAATTCGGGAAGTTCTTGCCGAGTGTCTGCATCGAGATCTCCCGGGCATCTAATGTATAAACTTTTCCTTTGTAGCCATTTAAATGAGGACGAACCTCATCCGGTGTCTTTGGGGTGTTAATGACGATCGCACCATCTTCTTTTAATCCGGCGGTTACATCCACGGATTCCAAGAGGGACTCGTCAACGACAACAACATACTGTGGGGTGTAGATATTGGAATGAACGCGGATCGGATCGCTGCTGATTCTGTTATAAGCAGTGATCGGCGCACCCATTCGCTCCGGACCATATTCCGGAAAACCCTGAACGTATTTTCCTGTTTTAAAAGCTACGTCTGCAAGCAGCAGAGCAGCAGTTTTGGCACCCTGGCCGCCCCGGCCATGCCATCTGATCTCAATCGTATCTTTCACTTTTTAATCTCTCCTTGTGACTATAAACGCATCGATATGTCAGAATGAATATAGAAATGATTTCCCCTATTATTTCAGACAAATAGAAGGTTTATTGAAAAAAATTCTTAATAAAACGTAGACTTTTTTATTATATCATGTATAAATAAGAAGTAAATAAAAATTTTTTTGTAAATAAGAGAAGAAATTTGAACGAATAAAAGACGGAAAAGTGCAGATAACAGAATTTCGTCATAATGAAAAATGAGGTATAATGAATCGCACCAAGAATGTAAAAAAAGAGGAGAGAAAAATGTCAAAGGGGAAAAAAGTAAAGATCGTAATTGAGGGAATCATTCTGTTGTTTATTGTTTACTGTGTCGTTTTAAAGATGCTGCCGGTATCGACAGGAAGACTGTCAACATACGAAGAGATCAATGATGCAGTAGCAACAGCCGCTTCAAGGTATAAGAATACGGTTACGCTAAAGACAACAGGGGAACCGTATATGGATTATCAGTCGGTCCTTGACAAGCTGATGGAAAAGAATATGTATGCAGGTGGAGAATTTTATGCATTTTCTTATGTATATACGCCGGATTCAGGTGGAGAAAAAGTAGCGGTAAGGATCAATCATATGAGCCGGTTAAAAAGCTTTCTTGTATTTATCCGTTCCGGTCAGATTTCGGGGAAGATAAAGGGGCTGTCAGATTACGAGAAAGTGAAAGCGGTACATGATTATATTATCTTACATAATGAATATAACCGCTCATCCGGTGGTGCATGTAATACTCTGTACAGAGGAGATTCGGCATGTAATGGATATGCGCTGGCATTTTATATCATTATGAAAAAGGCCGGAGTCCCGGTTACCTGTGAATACGGTTATGGACTGGAATCCGAGCATCTGTGGAATCGGGTTCAGGTGGATGGACACTGGTATAATATCGATCTGACATGGGATGATCTTGGTGGACAGAATGTCGGATATGATTATTTCCTTAAATCTGATGCGGACTGGCAGGGACATGATCATGGCGGTTCCGATGCAGAAGTTTCTATGGATGTGACAGGAAAGACGGCAGCGGAATATTATAGAATGTTCCCGAATTATAATGCGATTATGATCTGGTCGATCATCGGAGTGATCGCGGCAGGGTTTGCATTATATATCTGGCTGCTTGACCGGAAGATGAAACGGAAGAAGTTAGAGAAAGCCCGTTTGGAAGCGCAGGAGGAAGCGCAGAGAATGGAAGAACTCCATAAGAGAATGCAGGTGGTTACAGGTGCATTTACAGATGAAGCGACCGTTCCGGCGAATGAAAATGCGGTCACGGACTACCAGACAGCACCATATACAACACCATATACAACACAGATGGCAGAGAATGTAGATGAGACTACCATGAATCATGAACAACCTCAGACTGCGGATCTTTCTGAAAGTGCTTCACAGAATAAAAGCAGTGGTGCTCATTCGGGGTTCCGGTTGAAGCAGGATGATTAAAAATATAATAATGAAAACTTTCATCGGCATAGTTGTTCACAACTATGCGATTTGTGTTAAAATAAACAGCGATTGACAAAATGAGAAAAAGAATCACCAACAAATCAGGAGGAAATAGAATGATTAAATTATTTGACAATGGTGCTTATCTTTTAAATGGCACAGAGCTTGTAGAAGACAATGCCGATGCAAATGCGATCCTTACACAGAAGTTAGGTACAGCTCCATCCAAGGAAGAAGCTGCAAAGAATACTATGGCATACGGTATCCTGGAGAAGCACAACACATCTGACAATATGGACAATCTTAAGATTAAATTCGATAAGATGACCTCTCATGATATAACATTTGTAGGTATCATCCAGACAGCAAGAGCTTCAGGACTGAAAGAATTCCCGATTCCTTATGTCCTTACAAACTGTCATAACTCCTTATGTGCAGTTGGTGGTACGATCAATGAGGATGATCACATGTTTGGCCTTTCCTGCGCAAAGAAATTCGGTGGTGTCTATGTTCCGCCTCATCAGGCTGTTATCCATCAGTTCGCAAGAGAAATGCTTGCAGAATGTGGTGCAATGATCCTTGGTTCTGACAGCCATACCCGTTATGGTGCGCTCGGTACAATGGCGATCGGCGAAGGCGGCGGAGAGCTTGCAAAGCAGCTCTTATGCAGAACTTACGATGTAGCTAAGCCCGGTGTAGTAGCAATCTATCTGGACGGAGAAGTTGCAAAGGGAGTAGGTCCTCAGGACGTTGCTCTTGCGATCATCGGTGCAACCTTCCAGTGTGGTTATGTTAAGAATAAGGTAATGGAGTTCGTAGGACCTGGTGTTGATAAATTATCTGCTGATTTCCGTATCGGTATCGATGTAATGACAACCGAGACAACCTGCCTGTCCTCTATCTGGAAGACAGATGAGAAGATCAAGGAGTGGTATGATACACACTATAGACCGGAAGCATACAAGGAAATGAATCCGGGCCCAGTTGCTTACTATGATGGCGTTGTATATGTGGATCTGTCAAAGGTAAAACCAATGATCGCTATGCCATTCCATCCAAGCAATACATATACAATTGAAGAATTAAATGCAAACCTGATGGACATCTTAGACGACTGCGAGAAGCGCGCACTGGTTAGTCTGGACGGTAAGGTTGACTTCACATTAAAGGATAAAGTCCGTGATGGCAAGTTATATGTAGAACAGGGAATCATTGCCGGATGTGCCGGTGGTGGATTCGAGAACATCTGTCAGGCAGCGGATATCATCCGTGGAAGAAGCATCGGTGCAGATGAATTTACATTATCTGTATACCCTGCATCAACTCCTATCTATATGGAGCTTGCAAAGAACGGTGTACTGGCTGACCTGATCGAGACAGGTACGATCGTTAAGACAGCATTCTGCGGTCCTTGCTTTGGTGCCGGAGATACACCTGCAAATAATGCATTATCAATCCGTCATTCAACCAGAAACTTCCCGAACCGTGAAGGTCCAAGATTCAGAATGGTCAGATCTCATCCGTTGCACTTATGGATGCACGATCGATCGCAGCGACAGCAGCTAACAAGGGATACCTTACAGCAGCTACAGATCTGGATGTTGAATACAAGGGACAGAAATATTTCTTCGATAAGAGCATTTATGACAGACGAGTTTACAATGGTGTCGGCAAGGCTGATCCATCTGTTGAGATCAAGTTTGGTCCGAATATCAAAGACTGGCCGGAGATGATCGCACTGACAGATAACCTGTTATTAAAGGTTGCATCTGTTATTAACGATCCTGTAACAACTACAGATGAACTTATTCCATCTGGTGAGACATCTTCCTATCGTTCAAATCCGCTTGGACTTGCTGAGTTCACTTTATCCAGAAAAGATCCTGAATATGTAGGCCGTGCAAAGGCAATTCAGGCAGTTGAGAAGAAGAGAGAAGAACTTGGATGCTTCTGCAAGGCAGATGAATCCATGAAGCCTATGATGAAAGAAATCAAAGCAAAATTTGCAGATCGTGAGATCACAGGTTCCAATACCGGTTACGGCAGTACGATCTTTGCTGTAAAGCCGGGTGACGGCTCTGCCAGAGAGCAGGCTGCTTCCTGCCAGAAGGTACTTGGCGGCTGGGCAAATATTGCTAAGGAATATGCAACAAAGCGTTACAGATCCAACCTGATCAACTGGGGTATGCTTCCATTCATCATGGAGGAAGATTTCGCATTTGATAATGATGATTATGTATTTATTCCGGGTATCCGTGAGGCTGTTCAGAATAAGAATGAGATCATCAAGGCATATGTGGTAAATAAAGACTTCAAGGAATTAGACCTGAAGCTTGGAGCTTGACCGATGATGAGAGACAGATCATCATGGATGGCTGCCTGATCAACTACTATAAGAACAACTAAGGTATTCTAATATAATAATTTCCTTACAAGGTGAGTCCTACCTATAAGTGGAAGTTGTAAAAACGTTGAAACCGCTGCTGGTGGTTTCACAAATATGGCTATGTCTTATGACATAGCCATATTTATATTATAAGAAGGAGAGAAACAACATGATATATATAGGAAATCACCTGTCGTCCTCCAAAGGCTTTGAGGCGATGGGAAAGGCGGCATTAAAACTTGGTGCAAATACATTTGCATTTTTTACAAGAAATCCACGGGGCGGAAAGGCGAAAGAGATCGATCCGGCAGATGCGGAACGGTTACGTTCCCTGATGGAGGAGCATCATTTTGGAAAACTGGTCGCACATGCACCATATACGATGAATGTCTGTGCGGCAAAACCGGATATTCGGGAGTTCTCATGGAATATCTTAAAGGATGATATGGAGCGGATGGAGTATCTTCCGGGAAATTATTATAATTTCCATCCGGGCGCACATGTTGGTCAGGGGGCAGAAGAAGCCATACCGGTAATTGCTGACGCATTAAATCATGCGATCAAACCGACTCAGAGTACAGTTGTATTACTTGAAACAATGGCAGGCAAAGGCTCGGAAGTCGGAAGAAATTTTGAAGAACTGGAACGTATCATAGAGCTGGTTGACTGCAAGGATAAGATCGGGGTATGCTTTGATACCTGTCATACATGGGATGGGGGCTATGATCTTGTGGAAGATCTGGATGGTGTACTTCACACGTTTGCTCAGATCATCGGACTTGACCGCTTAAAGGCTGTTCATCTAAATGACAGCATGAATGTGAGAGATTCACACAAAGACCGACATCAGAAGATCGGAGAGGGTGAGATCGGAGCAGAAGCATTAAAACGGATCGTAACGCATCCATTGCTTGCAGGCAGACCGTTTATCTTAGAAACACCAAATGATGATGCCGGATATGCAAGAGAGATAGCAATGATAAAGAGCTGGGCGGATGAAAGCATGGAGTAATTGTAAGGATAATAGATAAAATAAAAACTGCCACTATCAGAATGGTTACCCAATAACGGTTTCATTCTGACAGTGGCAGTTTTTAATATTACCAATGAATCAGTTCAATCTTATTTCTCTGTTTTTACTAATTCCGATAATGAAGTTGCAAGTCCTGCAACACCCTGAATATCAGATGGAATAATGATCTTGGTTGACTTGCCGTCAGCAGCCTTTGCGAATGCTTCCAGACTCTTGATCGTAAGAACCTGATTAGATGGAGCAGATTCATTTAAGAGACGGATACTGTCTGCATTTGCCTGCTGTACAGCGAGGATAGCCTGTGCCTGACCTTCAGCTTCACGGATCGTTGCTTCCTTCTTAGCTTCTGCGCGAAGAATCTGTGACTGCTTCTCAGCTTCTGCTTCCAGGATAACGGACTGTTTGTTACCTTCTGCAATAAGGATTGCAGATTTCTTTTCACCTTCTGCTTTCAGGATCTGTTCACGTCTTTCACGTTCTGCCTTCATCTGTTTTTCCATGGCATCCTGAATCGCTGCAGGTGGGATAATATTCTTTAGCTCAACACGGTTTACCTTGATGCCCCAAGGATCAGTTGCTTCGTCCAGAGTAGCACGCATCTTTGTGTTGATTGTCTCTCTGGATGTCAGTGTCTGGTCAAGTTCGAGATCACCGATAATGTTACGGAGAGTAGTGGCTGTCAGGTTTTCGATTGCCATGATCGGATTTTCAACACCATAGCAGAAAAGCTTTGGATCTGTGATCTGGAAGAAAACGACAGTATCGATTCTCATTGTAACGTTATCTTTCGTGATAACCGGCTGTGGAGCGAAGTCTACAACCTGTTCCTTTAAGGTAACACGACGTGCGATCTTATCGATAATAGGCATCTTCATATGAAGACCTACGGACCATGTACCGCAGTAGGTTCCCAGACGTTCGATAACGTAAGCATGTGCCTGTGGGACGATCTTGATTGTGCTGCAGATAATAATGATAGCAATGAATACTAAGATAATTACCAGCCATGTGAGTGGTGAATCCATAATAAGTACCTCCTTTAAGTGGCGACAGATATAGTATCTGTCAAATTAAATAAATTATATTCTGCTGACAATAAGTTTTACGCCGGAAACCTCATTGATCGTGACTTCGGTTCCCTGGGGAATAATATCAGTTTCATCAGCAGCACGTGCGGTCCATTCGAGACCATTTACTTTTACCTGCCCGGTAGCCTTTAGATTATCAATGGTTTCAGATACGATCACCTGTTTGCCGACCAGACTTTCAACATTTGTTTTTTCCATATCGGATAATTTGAAATGTTTTAAAGCCACAGGCCTTGTAGTAAACAGAAGAACTAATGAAATAACTGCAAAGATCAATATCTGGATGATCAGTGATGTACCAAAGAATACAGAGATCGCAGATACCAAAGCTCCTCCCGCGAACCAGATGGTTGTAAGTCCGAGAGTAATGATTTCGATAATTATACAGACCATAAAGATAACGGACCAGATAATTAATTGACAGATTAATTCATTTTCCATAAGAACACCTCCTTTATGCCTCCCCGGTCTTAGGCAAAATAAGTTTTGTGGTTTGTTAAGAACCCTTAAACATGTCACTATTTTACTATGTAACCCAGATATCGACAATGCTTTTTTCAAAAATATAGGGTTATTTAAGGTTCATTTTTTGAACGATTTTGGATTTGGTAAAGTCATGGTTAAATCTATTTTAAATCTATTAAAAATAGGAAATGCTATTGCTTGACTTTTTGAAACAGTATATAATTTTTTCAGGTTGTTTATAATTATATGTAAGAATAAATCCATTGATGTGTTGTTACAGGAATGGAATGAAACGACATATCCGATGTTGGGTTTTGAATGCGGAAAGGGAAAGGTTATCAGACAAAATTGGGAAATGAAAAAAAAAGACGGCTGTTTAAGGCGGGAACGATCATATTTCTGGTAATTGCAGCAGCGCTTGTATTTAATAAGATATTGGAGGAGTGGACAGGCTTTCGGAAGGTACTGGATACGATAACCGGGGCGGCAGCACCGATTATAATTGGTTTTGTGATCGCTTTTTTGTTGAATCCGGTGCTTATCTTTTTTGATCGCCTGTGTCATACGATCTTACAGGATCGGGTGATCAAAGACAAGAAAAAACTGTTTCATGTATCAAGAGCCATATCGATCATTATAACGATCATTTTGTTCCTTGGTCTGCTCACGGGTTTGATCTGGATGGTAGTGCCACAGGTCATCGACAGTATCAATCTTCTTATATCCAATATGGATAATTACTATAATAATATCATGAAGGCGATCAATACCATTTATGATAAATTCAAGAACCTTGGCGAATCCGAAGAAATGGTAATGAATGTCGTAAACACTGTATATGACCGCTTACAGAAATGGGTAAATACAGATGTTGTTCCGAATCTGGATAAGATTGTATTGAATATCAGCTCCGGTGTTGTGGGCGGATTGAAGTTCATTTATAATTTCCTGATCGGTATTGTAGCATCTATCTATGTGATGGCGAATAAGGAATATTTGGCTTCCAGAGGCAAGAAAATCGTCTATGCACTGTTTAAACTGAAAAACGCGAATATCATTCTGGATGGACTTGCAAGTGTAAATAAGATATTCAGTCAGTTTATCAATGGTAAGATCGTGGATTCGATCATAATCGGGATTATAACATTTATTTTGACAACGATCGTAGATATGCCATATGCATTGCTGATCAGTGTTATCATTGGTGTGACAAATGTAATTCCGTTTTTTGGTCCGATCATCGGTGCGATCCCATGTGTGTTTATTGTTCTGATCGCAGATCCGATCAAGAGTATCATATTGCTTATCATGATCCTGTGTATTCAGCAGTTTGATGGAAATATTTTAGGACCAAAGATCCTTGGTGATGTAACGGGACTTTCCAGCTTCTGGGTTCTGACCGCGGTTATCGTAGGCGGTGGTATCTTCGGATTCTACGGAATGTTACTGGGTGTTCCGGTATTTGCATGTGTCTACATGTATATCAATAAGACATGTACCGACAAGCTGGAAAAGAAGCATATGGTATCGGTGTCCTCGGAATTTGAGCGGATCAAACGGATCGATGAAGAAACCGGAAAGCCAATCTATCTGACAGAGGAAGAGGAGGATATCCGTTTTCATAAAAAAACTCCGGAGGAAAAAGCAGCCGCAAAGGCAGATCGCGAAGCAAAGAGGCATGCGAAGAAGCTTTATCAGCAGATTGAGAAAGTGATGCATGCAGAGAAAGCTGACGATCAGTTGGCAGCAACGAAGCATGAAGCGGAAAAACAGAGCAGTGATGACGACAAAGATGATCAAATGTAGGAAACGTAGCATATTCAGAAATGACAGGGCACATATAGTGTAGCTTTATGTGATAGAATAAGCCGGCAGATTTCTGTGGGGTAAATACCCGGTTAGAGATTTGCCGGCGTTCCTTTTGCAATAGGATAAAATAGTTATTTTCTTTGAATTAGAAGCATTTTATCAGATAAATCGATTTAATTTTCCATCGTAGTTAAAACCGGCAGATGCCAGTTTTTCGGAAACATCATTTACATTCAGATCCAGATCCGTACATAATTCATCCAGACTCGGATAAAAATCACGAAGCTTCATATTAATAAAGCTGAGGAGCATAACAGGATCTTTTGGAATATTTGGATTAGCCATAGGTGGAAAACCTCCTTTTATGAAAATCTTTTACATATTTTATTTGTAATAAGTATAAAAAACTGGTATATATATAGGGTATTGGAAACGTGTGTCATTTCCGATGTTAGTATAGCAGACGCCGGAAATATGTGCAACCAGATAGAATGGTAGCTGATCGTCTTGTAGTCAGTTACAAAATAATCAGGAGAAACAATCATGCAGAATGATAATGAAAAGAAGAAAATAAAGAAGCCGTCCGGTATAAGAACAAATTTTGCTTTTCAGGCGGCAGTGCTGGCAGGTGCAGGTATATTATCCCGAGTGATCGGTCTCTTATACCGGTCACCGTTATTTCAGATTATCGGAGATGAGGGAAATGGATATTATGGTACAGCGTATGCAATATATTCCATGATATTGATGATCGCTACGTACAGCATTCCAACAGCGGTTTCTAAGATCATTTCAGGGAAACTGGCCCTGGGGGAATACAGAAATGCGAGACGGGTATTTAAATGTGCTTTTATCTATGTAGTATCTGTCGGATTGGTGGCGGCTGTCCTGACATTTGCATTTGCACCGGCTTTGGTGAAGGAACAGCCAAATGCGATTTTAAGCTTACAGATCCTCGCACCGACAATATTTCTGTCGGGCTTTCTTGCTATCTACAGAGGCTATCTTCAGGCATATAAAACGATGATTCCGACCTCCATATCACAGATTATAGAGCAGATTGCAAATGCAGTTGTCAGCGTTCTGGCTGCCTATCTGATGTCCAGACCATTTGCACCGGGAACCTCTGAACATGCAAAATATGGTGCAGCAGGCAGTGCAATGGGAACAGGGGCAGGTGTTCTCTGTGGAATTATTTATATTCTGATCGCATATGCAGGAAGAAGAAAAGAAATCATGGAGACAGTAGAGTCTGATGTTTCGTCGAATATAGAATCATATGGAAAGTTATTCCGGCAGATCGTAATGATCGTAACACCGATCATTATTGCTGCATTTGTGTATAATATTACGACCACCGTAGATATGAAGATTTTCTACAATGTCTTAAACAGTAAAAATGTAGATCGTGTTGAATCTGCAAATTTGTACGGTATTTTTTCCGGTCAGTACATGGTGCTGATCAATCTTCCGGTATCGATCGCATCTGCGGTTGGAACAACCCTGATACCAAATATTTCGGGAGCATTTACCAAGGGGGATAAAGCGGAAACGAATCATGTATACAATCAGTCCATGAGTATCACGATGATGGTGACGATACCATGTGCAGTCGGAATCGGTGTGCTATCAGAACCGATCATCACACTGTTGTTCCGTGGCGCGGATCCGCTGGTATTTAAGGCATTGACTGCCGGCTGCATATCTGTGGTATTTTATTCATTATCAACACTTACAAACAGTATCTTGCAGGGAATCGGAAAGGTTATGGAGCCGGTGAAGAATGCGACACTTGCATTGTTGATCCATTTAGTATTCCTTGCTGCTATTTTGAAATTTACAGATGCGAAGCTGTTCGGTCTGGTAGCGGCTACGATCCTGTATTCATTACTGGCATGTATCTTTAACCATATATCTGTATCCAAATATATGTCTACAAAGCTTGATGTGAAGAAGATCTATCTTGCTCCTGCTGTTGCATCGATATTTATGGGAATCGTTGCATGGGGTAGTTATCAGATCTTCTACCACCTGATCCATATGAATTCAGTCAGTGTTGTTCTGGCAATCCTGCTTGCAGTTATTTTCTATGCAGCAGCTATTCTGGCAGTCGGTGGATATACGAAGGAAGAAATCCTGCTATGCCAAAGGGAACCCTGATCCTGAAGCTTGCAGAAAAACTACATCTGGTGAGAGAGTAGAGAAAGGAACGTGTGATAATTAACTCCCAGATTATTGCACTAAAACAAAAGATGAGCAAATTTAAAAAAATGATCATGCGTATGGCAGACCGGCTTGACAGCAGCTGCGCGCTGGGTGCGATCCGACAGGGTATGATCATGATGATCCCGCTTCTTGTAGTCGGGTACCTGGCGGCGATGTTGATCAATCTACCGATTCCTGCATATCAGACGTTTATAGCGAAATTGTGTGGTGGACATGTACTGGAAATTCTGAATTTCGTATATGCCAGTGTTAATGAGTTCTTTGCTGTTTTTCTGGCAGTAACAACAACGGTCAGTTATGCCATTATGAAACGGAGAAAGCAGGAAATCTATGAAGGTACAGGAAATATTATCATTTTAGTAATTATCACACTGGCTGCTCTGGTAGGGTATTTCGGAATCCAGTACGATGATTTTTCCATTCATTCGTTAAGCAATATGCATGCATTTACGGCACTGTTTGTTGCGCTTATTTCCGGTAAGATCTATTACACAATGAAGAGCAGTCGTTTCTTCAAGGTGAAAAATCAGCGTACGAATACGGACGGTATCTATATTGAAGCAATCGAGGGAATTGCTCCGGCGGTTGTCATTATTGGATTTTTTGCGTTTTTTCGAATTTTGTTACAGGTATTATTTGGAGTAAGCGGTTTTCAGGAATTGGTTGAACGCTTTTTTGATTACCTGTTAAAGCCATTACAGAATGGACTGGGAGCAGGAGTGGTCATTATTTTTCTGACACATGCGTTATGGTTCTTTGGAATTCATGGACACAATATGTTAGACACAGTGATCAAGCAGAATTTTTCTGATATAACAGCCGGAATTTTCAGCAAGACAATGCAGGATGTATTTGTACTTCTGGGAGGAGTGGGAGCCGTTTTGTGTCTGGTGATTGCGATCCTGTTGTTTGCGAAAAAGAAGGGTGTTCGGAATCTTGCATATATGGCAGCACCGAGTTTGGTCTTCAATATCAGTGAAATTGTCTTATTTGGAGTTCCTGTGATTTTGAATCCTATTCTACTGATCCCATTTATGCTTGTACCGATGGTGAATTATCTGGTCACTTATGCGGCAATGTTCTTTGGACTTGTTCCGCATGTGATACGTGAAGTTGATTGGACGACGCCTGTTATTCTGAGTGGGTATCAGGCTACCGGTTCCTGGGCAGGAGCAGTTTTGCAGATCCTGTGTCTGGCAATTGGTGTGTGTATTTATAAACCATTTATTCGTATGTATGAAGAACAGCGGGAACTGCGTCTGAAACGTGATGTCAAAAGACTGGTGGAGGAGATGCAGCGCGAGGAGCAGAACAATTCCATCTCACCATATACAAAGCGTGAAGATGAGATCGGACATATGGCCCGTATCCTGGCAGATGAACTTGTTGAAGCAATCAGACGGAAAGAATTGTTCTTAGTGTATCAGCCACAGGTGAACCGTGATGGCAGGTGCATTGGTGCAGAAGCGTTGATCCGTTGGGAGCATCCGGAATTTGGATTTATCTATCCTCCGTTGATCATACAGCTTGCCAAGGAAAAGAAGGTACTTAGTACGTTAGAGAAATTTATCTTTGATACGGCAGGTGCGGCACTGGCACAGGTAAGGGATATCGTACCGGATGATTTCAAGATGTCGGTCAATCTTACAAATGAATCTCTGGAATGGGATGGCATTGAAGCATGTATCGAAAATGTTGTACAGAAATACCAGTTTCCAAATGTACAGCTCGGACTTGAGATCACGGAGCAGGATGCACTTTCTTCGTCCATTGATATAACGAAAAAGATTGAAGCATTGAAGGCGAAAGGTCACAGATTCCTGATCGATGATTTTGGTATGGGACATACGTCGCTGGTTTATTTGCAGACGAAGTATTTTAACATTGTAAAGCTGGATGGATCTCTGACGAGAGACGTTATTCATAATGAAACGAATCGTGATATCATTGCATCAATCGTCTATCTGGGCAGATCTTTGAAATTCAAGATTATTGCTGAATATGTAGAGAATGAAGCTCAGAGAGATGAACTGAAAAAACTTGGCTGTGATGCATTCCAGGGCTATCTCTACAGCAAGCCGATTAAACTTGATGAACTTATGTCGTGGATCAAAGGGTCAGGACATGAAAGCTGAGATATAAACTAAAAACTCCATGCCGGACGTCTATATATTTTATGAAGCAGACCTGTTCGGAACGTCGGTCTTTAACGAATCACCAGTAGGTGATGAGTTTAGTACCGTTACGTTCGGATCGAACGAAAGTGTTCTGCGGAATAAAGATATATAGACGTCCGGCATGGAGTTTTTTCTGGTATTTTATAGACTGATATGCTTATGCCATCATAGATGTAAGGATCTGGTTGACCAGTTTTCCGTCAGCTTTGCCTTTAACCTTAGGCATCAGCTCTTTCATAATCTTACCCTTGTCTTTGGCTGTTGGAGCATCGATACCAAGACCTGCAAGAACTTCTTTGATCGTAGCAGTGATCTCTGCTTCATCCATCATCTTTGGTGCGAATTCTTCGAATACGGTGATTCTTGCCTTGCATTCATCTATGATATCGGTACGATCAGCAGGTGTTGTATCGATTGTTTCCTTTGCGAGCTTGATTTCTCTTAATACAACTTCGTTTTCTTCTTCCTCTGTCAGATCAGCACGTTTGTCTATAAATTTATTTTTCAGGGCTGTAAGGAGTGCGGATAATGCGTCCTTTCTCTCTTTATCATGTGCCTTCATAGCGGCCATCATTTCGCTTCTGACTTCATCAATTTTACTCATTATATTCATACCTCCGTATAAAGTTATATATAGGTAATTGCAAAACTGTCGATGTTTTGTAATTGCTTCACATATTGTGATCGGACAGGTTTACAACCTGTCGCTCCTTATTATAGCACTGGAAAAGCGATAATTTCAATATGGCAACTGTATTTGAATTATCGGTTGCATTTGTCCGGGGGGAAGGTATAATGAGCGCATATGGGTAAATATGACAAATAACAGGAGATGAAAGACTATGTCACTTACTATGAAAATGACAACATTATGTTATATAGAGAAAGACGGAAAATATCTGATGCTTCATCGTACAAAGAAGGAGAAAGATATTAATAAGAATAAATGGATCGGAGTCGGCGGACATGCGGAAGGAACAGAAGGACCGGAAGACTGCCTGCTTCGGGAAGTAAAAGAAGAAACAGGACTGACACTGACATCTTATCAGTTCCGTGGTCTGATCACATTTATCAGTGATGTCTGTGAGCCGGAGCTGATGTGTCTGTTTACAGCAGATGGCTTTACCGGAAGCTTAACCGCCTGCAATGAAGGAGAACTGAAATGGGTAGATAAAAGCATCGTGCCATCTCTTCCGACCTGGACAGGAGATGCCATATTTTTAAAACTTTTATTAGAAGATGAACAACGTTTCTTCACTCTGCGGCTGGTCTATGAAGGAGATGAGCTGGTGGAACACCGACTGGAGTTTTATTAAAAGAAACCGCCAGCCGGCATTCGACTCTGTATAAGTCATGACTTTTACAGGCACAACACAACCATTTCATAAGTCTTGACGCTGCAGTTATTTACGAACAGCTTCTTTTATTATTCGTGTGATCTGGATAATAAAGGTTGGGATAAATGCAAGCCCTAAAATGCTCAATACATTTTTAACTGTCAGGTCGGCAATCATGAATAAGCCATGCATAAATGGTGCGAGCAGGACAAAGCCAAGCAGCAGGACACCGGCGAAGAAAGCGGCGACACTCCAGAGGTTGGAGCGGATACCGATCTTTATAATAGAGGATTCGCTGCGGCATGTAAATCCGTGGAACAATCTTGCAAGCGTCAGTGTGGCAAATGCCATTGTGCTGGCAGTCAGGGCATTTACGGAATCACCCAGATAAAAGGCGACGGTTGTAACAATACCGATCAGAACACCGTAGCAAATAAGCTGGAGCGAGAAGGATTTATTGAAGATTCCTGCTTTTGGATCTCGCGGTTTGTTACGAAGTAATTTCTTATCGGATGGTTCCATACCGATGGCAAGTGCTGGAAGTGAATCGGTCAGCAGATTGATAAAGAGCAGATGAACCGGCTGGAATGGGGTATCAAGCGCCATGATGGAGCAGTAGAGAACTACCAGAATGGCTGCGAGGTTTCCGGACAAAAGGAACAGGATGGCATTCATGATATTACGGTAAACATTTCTTCCTGTCAGGACAGCTTTTATGATTGTTGCAAAATTATCATCTGCAAGGATCATAGCTGAGGCATCCTTTGATACCTCGGTTCCGGTGATTCCCATAGCGACACCGATATCTGCTTTTTTCAATGCGGGAGCATCGTTTACACCGTCACCGGTCATGGCGACAATGTGACCTTTCTTCTGCCATGCATCAACGATACGGATCTTGTTTTCCGGTGAAACTCTGGCATAGACGGAGATCTTTGGAAGGACATCTGTAAGTTCGTCATCGGTCATACGGTCGACTTCCTGACCGGTTACGGCCATATCACCATCGTGGAAGATACCGATCTGTCTGGCAATAGCGGTTGCCGTTACTTTATGATCTCCGGTTATCATGATCGGTTTGATTCCGGCGGAGATAGCATCCGAAACTGCAGCCATGGATTCTTCTCTTGGCGGATCGATCATGGATACAAGTCCGATAAAAGTATAACCATATTCGGAGGCTGCGGTCAGAACTTCCGAATCGAAACATTCTTTATAGGCAAGTGCCAGAACCCGTAAACCTTGTCTGGAAAATTGCATGTTTTGTTCCAGAATTCTGTCGCGGTCGTTCTCTGTAATCGGACGGATACCATCCTCTGTGATGATTGAATCCATGCGGGTAAGAAGAACATCGACTGCACCTTTTGTCAGAAGTGTAGGTACGCCGTGCAACAGGTATTTGCTGCTCATCAGTTTCCGTTCGGAGTCAAATGGAATCTCTTCCAGACGCGGCATCAGATCACGCAGAACTTCTTCTGTTACACCGACATCAAATAGTTTCGTTTTCCTTGCCATCGTAAGGAGACAGGTTTCAGTCGGATCCCCGATATCCTTGCCATCCCGGATACTGCTGTCGTTGTTTAAGATACAGTTGTACAGAAAATAACGATGTGCCGGAATATGGAGATCCAGTTGGTCGGCATTTAACAGAGTATCACAGGTATAAAGCTGCTGAACTGTCATTTTGTTCTGGGTCAGTGTACCTGTTTTATCCGAACAGATAACAGAGACACAGCCCAGACTTTCGACTGCTTTCAGATCTTTGATGATCGCCTGATCGGCAGCCATCTTTCTGGTACCCATTGCCTGAACGATCGTAACGATCGAACCGAGAGCCTCCGGAATGGCAGCGACAGCAAGGGCAACTGCGAACATCAGAGAATCCAGTATTTTCTCGCCCTGCATCAGGCGGAGACCGAATACGATCAGGCTGATCACCATAATGATCGTTGCCAGTTTTTTACTGAAATTATCAAGACTGATCTGAAGTGGGGTCGCTTTGGATTTTGTATTATTCATAAGGGTGGCTATCTTACCCATTTCTGTATGCATTCCGGTTGCTGTAACGAGAACATTTGCACGACCATAGGTAACAAGACTGCCGGAGAATACCATATTGATGCGGTCACCGAGAGCAACATCCTCGGTGATATCAGAGTCGTCTTTATCCACATTTGTAGACTCTCCGGTCAGAGAACTTTCATTTACCTGTAAAGAGAAATTTTCGATGATACGGCCATCAGCGACGATCATATCACCGGCTTCTAAGAGCAGGATGTCTCCCGGTACGATGTCTTTTGATGCAATCTCCTGTTTGATTCCGTCACGTAATACTTTCGCTTTTGGTGCAGATAATTCTTTTAAGGAATCAAGAGATTTTTCTGCCTTTACATATTGGATCGTACCAAGGATCGCATTCATGATAATAACCGCAAATATAACAATCGTACTTTCGATGTTGCCGGATGCCATAGAGACGATCGCGGCAGCGATCAGGATGATAACGAGCAGATCGGCAAACTGGTGAAAAAAGACAGAAGCAACACTTTGTTTCTTTTGCTCGACCAGAGTATTTTCACCATAGGTTTGAAGTCGCTCTTTAGCATCTGTAGTGGTAAGTCCTTCCGGATTACCGCAGGTTCGGAATAATTCTTCTTTGTTCAGCTGATAGATTTCTTTCATAAGACCATGTCCTTTCTTTTGCTTTTTTTCCTGAGACAGATAATGAACAGTAGTTTTTTAAACATACTGCTTGTATTTCGGAAAAATTCTGATTGGTACATGCTGTTTTTTGTAATTGATAATAAAAAACGAGACTTTTTGTGCACAAAAAATATGCACAAAAAGTCTCGTTTTAACGTATATATCGGTTATCCGATCCCCGGCCTTTTAAGGCGTACTGACGAGAATCGGCACATGCACAGCATGAAACTACTCCCTTTTTGAATGATATATTTTTATCATGTATGAAAAGCTTAGTCAACCGTTTTTAGAAAGTTTTAACCATTTTTTTACCGGAAAATTCGATTTGAAGAACTATGCTTTGACAGAATCTTATAAAAACGATCAGAAAATATCGAAAATAAAAAAGAGGTGTGGTACAATGAGCGTAATTGTTTGGACACAGGTCTTACAGTATATTAAAGCATAAAGTACCTGTATAAAAAGAAAACATATAAGGAAGCAATCGGGAGGCACAGATATGACATTACAACAGCTTGTCTATGCTGTAAAGATAGCAGATACCAAATCCATGAATAAGGCGGCAACAGAATTGTATGTATCCCAGCCGGCACTTTCCAGTACGATACGGGATCTGGAAGAAGAATTGAATATCGAATTATTTATCCGAACCAATCGTGGTATCGTGATCACGGCGGAGGGAGATGAGTTTTTAAGCTATGCAAGACAGATGGTAGAACTGAATCAGATGATCGAAGATCGATACATAAATAACGAAAAGAAAAAGAATAAATTCAGTGTATCCATGCAGCACTATTCATTTGCGGTAGAAGCCTTTATTGAGCTTGCAAAGGAGATCAGGCTGGATGATTTCGAACTGGCTGTGCATGAGACACGGACAAATGAAGTGATCGAGTTTGTAAGAGACTACCGGAGTGAGCTTGGAATCTTATATTTAAATGAGTTCAACCGAAAGGCTTTGCAGAAGATCTTCTCAGAAAATGGACTGGAATTTACGGAATTATTTGACTGTGATGTATTCGTGTATCTGAGCAACGAGCATCCACTGGCAGGAAAAGAGAAGATCGCATTTGAAGAATTAAAAGATTATCCTTGCCTTTCCTTTGAACAGGGCGAACGAAATTCGTTCTATTATGCAGAAGAAGTATTCAGCACTCTGGAATACAAGCAGATCATCAAAGCAGATGACCGTGCAACAATGCTGAATCTGATGGTTGGTATGAACGGATATACCTTGTGCTCCGGTATTATCTGTGAAGAATTAAACGGTAGTGCTTACCGCGCAATTCCGCTTGACACGGAGGAGAAAATGACGATCGGCTATATCAAACGAAAAGGCATGCGGCTGAGTACCCTTGGCAGACGCTATATCGAGATACTGACCCAATACGGAACACAGGAAAATGTAAAGAAGACGGCTGAGTAAATGCTCAGCCGTTTCCTTTGTAGTGGAGTTTGAGCCTGCAAGGAGTGGGGCAAATGACAATTAAGTAACAAGCTGGCTATAAATGATACTTATAACCAGCTCACAGAAATACATACTACCGAAATCTTATTCCTACTGATATACTATGGTATAAATAATGCATGAACTTATGGTTTGTTCTGACAGGCTATTATGACTTGCCAATACAGGGGCATTTGAGACCGCCGGTACTTGATGGTGCGAAAGCAGCATCTTAGTACCGCTGCAGGGCTCAACGAGCGGAAGCGTTCCCTGATTGGTAATGTCAGTAATAGCCTGTCAGAACAAACCATAAGTCAAAAACGCAGGCAGCAGGAAAGGATGACGGTTATTATGGATACAGGAATTGCTACAAAATGTATATATGGAAATCATGAAAAATTTGAAGACGACAGAACGGGAGCGATCAGCTTTCCTATCTATCAGACAGCAACGTATGCACATCCGGCAGTTGGACAGAGTACGGGGTATGATTACAGCAGACTCCAGAATCCAACCAGAGAACAGTTGGAGAAGATCGTTGCATCATTAGAAGGAGGACTGGATGCTCTCGCTTTTTCTTCCGGCATGGCAGCTATTACAACATTGATGGAGATCTTCAAACCGGGCGACCATATCATTTCGGAAGCAGATCTGTATGGCGGAAGTATCCGTTTATTTGATCATATTAATCAGAAAAATGGTATTGAGTTCAGCCGCATCAATTTTGCAGAGGAAGATCCGGAAAACTACATCAAAGAAAATACAAAAGCAATCTATATCGAGACACCGACTAATCCAATGATGAATGTTATTGATATCCGCAAGACGGCGGAACTTGCAAAGAAACATAATCTGCTGCTGATCGTGGATAATACATTTCTGTCACCGTATTTCCAGCGGCCATTTGAACTGGGAGCCGATATCATCCTGCACAGCGGAACAAAGTTCTTAAGCGGACATAACGATACGCTGGCCGGATTCATCGTGGTAAATACACCGGAGCTTTCGGAGAAATTACGATATATTATAAAGACGACAGGTGCGGGACTTGCGCCATTTGACAGCTGGCTGGTGCTTCGTGGCATCAAGACACTGCCAATCCGTATGGAGAAGGCACAGGAAAATGCACAGGCGATCGTGGAATTCCTGTTGCAGGAGAAGAAAGTAAAGAATGTCTATTATCCGGGAATACCGGGAACAAATAATTATGAGGTCTGTAAGAGCCAGGCGAGTGGATTTGGAAGCATGCTGACATTTGAAGTGGAGAGCAAGGCGCTGGCACTCCATATACTGGAATCCCTAAAGCTGATCCCATTTGCAGAAAGTCTCGGCGGCGTAGAGACCTTGATCACATATCCGACGACACAGACTCATGCGGATGTACCGGAGGAAATCCGTATAAAGAACGGTATTACAGACAGTGTTCTGCGTCTGTCGGCAGGAATCGAAGATAAGAAGGATCTGATCGCGGATCTGAAACAGGCAATTGATTCTTTTGGGGAATAAAACAGTGTAATATGCAAATAATGATGAAAAAATAATTTGCCTGAAAAATATTTTGATATGGAAATATATTTACAGCATAGGATCTGAGACATAACGGGAGGATAATTATGGAAGAAAAAAACCTGAATTTTGATGAAGTAATAGATAGAAGAAATACAGACTGTTTGAAATTTGACTTTGCAGAGCGGAGAGGAAAGCCTGCGGATGTACTTCCTCTCTGGGTTGCAGATATGGATTTTAAGACGTCGAGTCTGGTCCTGGATGCGTTGACAGAGCGTGTACAGCATGGAATTTTTGGCTATACGGAGAGCAGAGAGAGTTATTTCGAGGCGGTCAGCAAATGGATGGAAGCTCACCATGACTGGAAGGTGGAACGAAGCTGGCTGACAAAGACACCGGGTGTTGTATTTGCACTGGCGATGGCGGTCAAAGCATATTCCAAGGCAGGGGATGCCGTTCTGATCCAGCAGCCGGTCTATTATCCGTTTTCAGAAGTGATCCGTGACAATAACCGGAAGCTTGTGAGCAATGATCTGGTACTTGGGGATGATGGAAAATATCACATCGATTTTGATGATTTTGAGAAACAGATCGTTGACAATCATGTTGTGCTGTTCCTGTTGTGCAGTCCGCATAATCCGGTCAGTCGTGTATGGACGGCAGAGGAGCTTACGAAGATGGGTGATATCTGTATCAAGCATGGCGTTACGGTTGTAAGTGATGAGATACATGAGGATTTTGTTTTCGGAGACCACCAGCACACGGTATTTGCGACGATCAAGAAAGAATTCGAACAGAACTCCGTTACCTGTACTTCTCCTGCAAAGACCTTCAATCTGGCAGGACTTCAGGTGTCGAATATTTTTATTCCAAATGGAACTCTGCGCGCAGTATTTCGTAAGCAGGTGGATGCGGCGGGCTACAGCCAGTTAAATGCAATGGGACTTACCGCCTGTGAAGCAGCGTATACTCATGGCGAGACATGGTATCAGGCAATGATGAGATATGTAGAGAGTAATATCGCATTTGTGCGTGATTACCTGAAAAAGGAACTTCCACAGATCAAGCTGATCGAGCCGGAAGGAACTTATCTGCTGTGGCTGGATTTCAGGGCACTCGGAATGACAGAGAAGGAACGGGAGAACTGATCGTGAATCAGGCAAAGCTGTGGCTTGACAGCGGTGCGATCTTTGGGCAGGTAGGCGAAGGCTTTGAACGTATCAATGTGGCATGTCCGAGAGCAACGATCAAGGAGGCTCTGGATCGGTTAAAGGCAGTGATCGACTGATCTGGTTATAAGCTGTGGTTATAGCCAGTTAAAATATTTTGACTGGTTGACAAATTATGGAACTGTCACTATAATAGGCGCATAACATATAAAACCTACTTTAATACTATGATAAAGAAACGCTATAAGATGTGCCGGATGAGAAAATCATTTATCCAGAGTTGGATGGTGACTTGCAAACAGACATTTACCCGGAGGTTGATGCTTCCGGGTTTTATAACGGCAATAAAACATACTAACCAGATAGGAAAAGGGAGAAATAGAAAAATGGCAAATATTCATTCATCAATTACAGAACTTGTAGGACATACCCCATTGGTAGAATTCGTAAATTATGAAAAAGAGTTAGGCTGAACGCCCACCTCCTTGGTAAGCTGGAGTATTTCAATCCATCAGGAAGCGTAAAGGACCGTGCAGCTCTTAACATGATCTTAGAGGCAGAGAAATCAGGTAAACTGAAGCCGGGCGGAACGATCCTTGATTTTACAAGTGGAAATACAGGAATTGCAACAGCAGCATTTGCAAATTCCAGAGGGTATAAATATGTAGTAGTCATTCAGCCGGGAGTATCAGTAGAACGTACATTGATCTTAAAGGCATATGGCGTAGAACTGCTTCAGGCAGCCGATGTACCGGGCTTCATGGAGATGCTGCAGAACGGTGGTTTAAGCATGGCAAAGCTTACAGTTATCATGAACAAATATGCAGATGAGCATGGTTACTTCTATATTGATCAAGGAACAAATCCTGATAACCCGGAAGCGCATTACCGTACAACGGGTCCTGAGATCTGGGAGGATACAGACGGAAATGTTGATTATGTGGTAGCACTGGTCGGAACCGGTGGAACACTGGCTGGTCTGTCCAGATATTTCAAAGAGAAAAATCCTGGTATCAAGATCATTGGCGCACAGCCGGCAGTACAGTCCAGAAAGAATGTCAATCATCCGGAAGCAAATACGATCGACGGCGTACTTGCATTTAACGATGTTCCGGCACAGAGTGTTCCGGTATTCTTCAATCCGGAGCAGGTCCCATATGATGAATGTCTGGATATTGTAGCAGAAGATGCATATGAGACAGGAAGAAGACTGGTAAAGAGTGATGGCGTATTCCTCGGACAGTCAGCGGCAGCAGCATTAAAGGCAGCAACAATCATAGCTGAGCGTCCGGAAGCATCAGGAAAGAATATTGCAATCATCATGGCTGACAACGCATTCAAATATCTGTCAACCAAGATGTATGTGGAGGAATAAAGGAATATCGTATGTCATATAAAACATAGAACAGGAAGGAGACAACATGGCAGACTATCTTACATATGCGAAAGAAACCATGAATTTCATAAACAGCCGGAAGAAACAGGGACCGGAAGGAATCTACTGGTCTTTGCAGGATGCGGCAGAAGGAAGATCCATTTATTATGATGAGATCTGTATGTATGCCGGGGCGTCCGGAATCATCGTATTTCTTCTGGGATTATATCAGGCGACGAATGATGTGAGCTATCTGCAGGAGGCAGAAGAAGCAGCCACATATATCCGTTATCGTTTTGATCATGATCGGGATCTGAAAAGAAACTTTTCAAAATACGCATTTTCCAGTGGCTGGAGCGGAGCAGGCTTTGCCATGATACAGCTCTATAAGATAACCGGAAATGAGAAATATAAAACATTTGTGGCAGATATTATTGAGTCTGCAAAGGCAGATGCAAAGCCCGGAAAAAATGGCAGAGGTTATAGCTGGACTTCATTTCCGGGTATCGTAGGAGATGCCGGAACGGTTCTGTTCTTCTTATATGCAGCAAAAACATTTGGCAGAGAGGACTGGACAGCATTTGCTGCAAAAGCAGGAGAGAATTTCCTCGGGCAGCGTCATGATGCTGGAAACGGAACCTGTTGGTATCCGGGTGTAGATCCTGTTTACTTTGGAGCAAAAGAAGATTATATCGATCCGAACTTCCCGATGGGAACCGGAGGAATCGGATTTGTACTGCTGAATCTGTACGAAGCATCCGGTGATCAGAGGTTCTTAGATGCGACAAAGGGAATCGCGGATTTCATGATCGCACAGGCGGTTAAGATGAAGGCAGGAAGCCTGATCCCACATGGTTTGCCGGATCGTAAGGATCTGTTCTATCTTGGCTATTGTCATGGTCCGGCGGGAACAAATCGTTTCTTCTATAAATTATATGAGATGACAGGAGAAGACCGGTATAAGCGGTATATCGATATGCTGACACAGGGTGTAATTGATACAGGCGCACCTGAGGTTCGGACGGAAGGATACTGGAATACTTACAATATCTGCTGCGGAACTGCGGGTCTGTTAAATATGTATCTGGGTCTGTGGGCTGCATTTGGTGATGAGACTTATCTGGAACAGGCAAAGAGGTGCGGTAAGGTCATCACAGACGGAGCAACGATCACAGACGGTACGGAAGGAAGAGAGTGCGCATGGAGATTTGCACTTGACCGTGTCGCACCGGATGTATTAAGTACACCGATCGGTTTATTCGATGGTGCAGCAGGTATCGGAGCTGTATTGCTGCAGCTTGCTTCTGCAGAAAAGGGTCAGTTCCATGCGACAAGAATGCTGGACGATCCATTTCCGGAGAAAAACAAACTATGATAAAACGATTGAAGATTTTATATGCGTAAATAACAGTGATTATTTTACTCGGTGAATGATTTTTTCGTTTCATAATTATTCAAAAACTTACGTTGAGAGGAGACACATAAGATGAGTCAGATAAATAACAACATTGATCCTGACAGCAGGGATTATGATTTGAAATCAATAGAGCCGGATGAGCGTTTCACCCAGACAACAAAGGAATTCTGGATCACGCTTGGAACCTATCTGGTATTTATGGTGCTGATGATCGCCAACCTGTATCTGGTGGGCGGTAAGGATGTATCAAAGTACAAATACATTCTTGGATTTCCACAGTGGATTTTTAATGAGATCATTATTTTGGTCGCAATGGTAGTAGCGGTTATTCTGGTTGTAACATTTGTATATCGTGACATGGATGTTACTCCAAACGGAAAATTAAAAGAAAGAAAACATAAGGAGGGCAAATAGAGATGAACTTATCTACAAATCAGAGAATTATAATCATTACTGTATTTGCCGCATATACGATTTTCCAGTTGGTATACAGTCTTGTTACCAGAAAAGCAATGGCAAATGGAAAAGGTGATTACCTGAGCAAATTCTATACCGGTGGTAGAAGCGGTGGTGTGCTTGTAACTGCCATGATGGTATCTGCCGGTGTTGCCGGTGCCGGAGTATTCATGGGTGTACCGGGTTATACATATACATTTGGTGCGACCTGGATGGTATGCTGTTTCTGGTCCATGTGCACGAACTTCATGGTACTTGGACTGATCGGTAAGCGTGTCGGTATCGTAGCCAGAAGAACGGATTCCAAGACATTTGTTGAACTTCTGATGCACAGATATAACAACAGCAAGATCGTTGGTGCACTCTGCGGACTGGTTATCCTGTTCTTCCTTGGAGCATTTGCCGTATCCACAATTACCGGCGGCGGAAGAATTTTCCAGATCTTAACCGGTCAGGATTATCGTATCGGACTTGCTATTTTCACTGTACTTGTTATCATCGCAGCTATCACAGGTGGTATTAAAGGTATCGCATCTGCGATCGTTTTTCAGGGAATTATCATGACAGTTTCCGTTATTATCTTATTTATTATGGGCATCAACGGAACAGATCTCAGCTATACAGAGACGATCCGGTCATTAGTTAAGAGTAATCCGGACTGGTTCGTACCTGCAAGTGTAAAGACAGTTCTTTCGTTTGCATTCTTATGGGGTATCACAACCTGTACAATGCCTCATGTAACAATGACAACGCTTACTTATAAGGATACACAGACTCTGCATCGTGCGATCAAGGTTGGTGCGGTTGTAGTTGCAATCTGGCTCATTGGCTTAAATGGTCTGTGCTTCACGATCAAATATATGTTCCCGGAAGGAAGCCTTGCAACTCCTGACCTTGGTATTCCGACACTTGCAGTAAGTGTAATGCCCGCATGGGCAGCAGGTCTGGTTCTCGCCGGTGTATGTGGTGCGGTTCAGTCATCTGTTGGTGGAATGATCGTATCTCTTGCAGGAACGATCGTCAGTGATCTGTACAAGAACCTGTTCAATAAAGATGCAAAGCAGGAGACATTAAAGAAGTTAAATGTTATCAGTGTTATCGTTGTTGCACTTGTGGTGTTCTTATTCGCATGTGATCCACCTGAGCTTCTGGCTTCTCTGATCACTTATGCAACCGGTGGTATGACAGTTGCATTCCTTCATACTCTGCTTCTTGGACTTTTCTGGAAGCGTGCAAATGAGTATGGTGCGATCGCAGGTATCATCAGTGGTATTGGCTTATATCTCCTGATCGATATGGGTGTTCTGCCAATCTCACTTGGTTTCAATTCCTGTATCGTTGCCTGTCTGATCTCCACGATCATTATGGTGGTTGTCAGCCTTGCAACACCGAAGTGCCCATACCGCGTGATCGCCACATGGTTTGGCAAGGAGTATCCGGCGGAAGCTTCAGTTGCTGAATAAAGTTAAGATATATATAGCCTGTCTAGTCAACAGCCAGACAGGCTATATTTGCGTTTGTATATGTGAGTTATTGTTTGATGATGCTTGATTTCTGGGTATGGCAGTGGATGAGTAAGTATGATACCCGAGGCGACAGGTTAGATGAGGGTATGGTAGATGATAAGTAGGCGTCGTACCCGAGACGCCTGATCAGATATGGGTATGAGATAGGATATGAGTGCACGATACCCACAAGGACAAGTCTGATGCGGGTATTAGGAAGAATGTTGGGGGAAAATACCCAACGAAGATAAATAAATTTGGTATGAAGACGAAAAAACAGGTGCGATACCCAAGAGTGGCATATAGTAGAGGGTATAAGTGTGAGAATATAGAGATTATATCCATGATTCGGGAAGCTCTTTTTCACAGGTTGACACTGTGAGGGGATAAGGCTAAAATGAGACTGGCAGGCGATGTGCCTGACTATACAGGTAAGGCTGGTAATTAAAATGAAAACCATAGTAGCGAAAGCTGATCTGGAAAACGAAGAATTATTCCGGAAGGCTTCGGATATATTAAAAAGTGGTGGACTGGTTGCATTTCCAACAGAAACCGTATATGGACTAGGTGGAGATGCGTTAAATCCAAAGGCATCCGAAAAAATTTACAGTGCCAAGGGAAGACCATCGGATAATCCGTTGATCGTACATATTGCTGATACGGCAAGTGTATGGGAGTTGGCGGCAGAGGTATCCACACAGGCACAGATGCTGATGGAAGCATTCTGGCCGGGGCCACTGACGATCATTTTCAAAAAGAAAGACATTGTACCGCATGAGACAACCGGCGGTTTGGAAACGGTAGCGATCCGTATGCCATCACATCCGGCAGCTATGAAGCTGATCAAAGATTCAGGCGTGTATATTGCAGCACCGAGTGCAAATCTGTCCGGAAGACCATCACCGACAACAGCAGCACATGTAGAGGAAGATCTGTCCGGCAGGATCGATATGATCTTAGATGGCGGACCGGTTGGAATCGGAATTGAGTCCACGATCGTAGATGTGACAGGCGATCGTCCGACAATTTTACGTCCGGGTTATATCTCAGCGGATATGATCAAGAATATTTTAGGAGATGTCATGATCGATCCGGCATTGGAAAGTGTGGATATGAAAGTCAGACCAAAAGCTCCGGGCATGAAATACACACATTATGCACCGAAGGGAAAACTCACGATCGTAGAGGGTGAGCGGGAAAAGGTTGCCGCAAAGATTGCAGAGCTGGTTGCTTGTAAGCAGGCAGAAGGATATAAGACGGCAGTTCTGTGTGATACAGAAAATACGGATTTATATTCCTGTGAAAATGTTCTTGATGCGGGAAGCAAAAAGAATGAAATTACGGTATCTTCATCCCTGTACCGGCTGCTTCGTTTGTGTGATGATATCGGCGCAGACTATATTTACAGTGAATCCTTCCGGGAAGGTGATATGGGATATGCGATCATGAACCGGCTGATCAAGGCGGCAGGACATAGAATCATATCGGTGTGATGTAATGAGCGCAAAATTATTTGCTCGCAAGGATGCTGATTTTGCGGAATGCATAGAATGTGCGAAGCACATGATATAATGAGCGCAAAATTATTTGCTCGCAGGGATGCTGATTTTGCGGAATGCATTGAGTGAGCTATGCTCACGATATAATGGAAAAAGTTGACAGTGAAGAAAAAACGGGTTGGGTGACAACCACCCGAAAAAATTTTGAAAACAAGAAAGGCAGGACAAAGAATATGATAGCACTTGGATGTGACCATGGTGGATACGGATTAATGCAGGATGTGATCAAGCATCTGGAAGAAAGAGGACTGGAATACAAGAATTACGGATGCTACAGCGAGGAATCCGTTGATTATCCGGTATATGCAAAGAAAGTTGCACACGCAGTAGCAGATGGAGAATGTGAGCGAGGAATCCTGATCTGCGGAACAGGAATCGGAATCTCTATTACAGCAAATAAGGTACCGGGAATCCGTGCAGCACTTTGTGGCGATTGCTTCAGTGCACAGGCGACAAGAGAGCATAACGATGCCAATATCCTTGCAATGGGTGCCCGTGTAACCGGACCGGGACTGGCACTCAAGATCGTTGACACCTTCCTTGACACACCATTCTCAAATGACGAACGTCATATCAGAAGAATCAAGATGATTGAAGAGTAAAGAAAAATACTATAAACTGCATATACCGGCAAATGTGGGTGCTTGTTTGAGCCGACAGGCGAGTTGGCACAGGAATATTTGCGAATAGGGGATATGTAATTTATAGAAGATTATAAGTAGTAAGAAAAACATCATCTATCAGGGTGGGATGTATAGTTATAGTTTTGTAACAGTTTTTTGCATTGGTATTTAATGTATGTAAAATAACAACAACCATATAATAAGACCGCAGTCAGAAGAGATTATCGAGGATTTCGATATGAACTGCATATACCAGCAAATGTGAGTGCTTGTTTGAGCCGACAGGCGAGTTAGCACTGGAACATTTGCGGATAAGGGATATGCTGTTCATAGAAACCGCAGATAGTCTTTGGCTGCGGTCTTATTATATGGCTGTTGTTAATCACAACAAAAATTGTGCAAAATGACGTGAAAAATGGTTAAACTAAATTTGACAGTTTAGAATGTTTGTCAAAAATGACTTAAAAACCGGTAAAATTTCATGACCTTTTGATGAAAAATCTATAAAAGAAGATAAATATTGCTTGAAAAGAGTACACTAACATAATAAAATATTAGCAGAGCGGCATTACATGCCGAGATTAATTATTACGGAGGGAGAAATTATGCTACAGGAAGCCATGAAGACATTAGAAGATGCAGAAGCAAAGGCAGCCGAGATCGTAAAAGAAGCCGGTAAAAAAGCAGAAGCAATTCAGGCGGAAGCAAAGGAAAAGGCAAATGCGATGATCGTAGATGCAAATGCAGGTTCTAAAACAGATCTGGCGGCTATCGCGGTCGACCAGAAGAAACTGGAAACTGATCTTGCAGAAGAAGCTTTGAAAGAAGCATCCGACGAGATTGCTTCCTTAAAAAAACGTGCATCCGAGCGAGAGGGTGAAGCCGTAGAGCTTGTGATCAAGCAGCTATTGTAAATGCTTGAATATCAGGATGCAGAAGGGAGGTAATCATTATGGCGGTATTGGCTATAAAAAAGATTGACATATGCGCCATGAAGAAAGACAGAAAAGCCATATTGGAGAAACTTCAGTCCATGGGAGCTTTGGAGATCCGGGCCGGTGGGGATGAGACGGATGTATTTAAGAAGATCAACACAACCAGTCAGCGTTCCAAATATGAAAAACGTGTCCAGAATACCGACGAAGCTTTAGAGATCCTTGACAGATATGCACCGGAAAAAACATCAATGCTGCAGGCACTTGCAGGCAAAGCTGATGTAGACGATTCTGTATATAAAGAGATTGTTGAGAATCGGCATGATTATAATATGATCGTGCAGAAGATCCGGGAAAAGGATAAGAAGATTGGAAACTGCAAAGCAGAGATTGCCAAATGTCAGCTTGCAATCGATGGACTGAAACCGTGGATCAATATGGATGTTCCGATCAATACGACCGGAACCGAACATACAGATGTGATCATGGGAAGTTTAGGACCCGGTTTTACAGAGAATATGATAGAAGAACTGGTTGCAAAAAGGCAACCGGAGTTATCAGCTCATGAGATCACGGTGATATCTTCTGATAAAGATCAGACATGTATATTTGTGGTATGTTTGAAAACAGAGACGGAAAGACTGGAAGAAGCCTTAAGGGCAGAAGGATTTACCCGGATGTCGTATTTTTCAAAACGGACACCGGAGAATAAGATCAAGAAATACCGACTCACGATAGAGGGGTATGAGGATGAGATCGAGGATCTGAAAAAACAGATTTCCGGATTTGCAGAAAGCAGACAGGCACTTAAGACCTTATCCGATTATTACAAGATCAGAGCTGAGAAATATCAGGTGCTTGGAACTCTGCTTCAGTCGAACAGTACATTTATCATAACCGGTTATGTACTGGAGCGGGATGAAGAAAGGGTAAAAGAAGAACTGAATCAGAATTTTGTGCTGATGGTTGAAACCAGCGAGATACCTGAGGATGAACCGGCACCGGTACGGCTAAGTAATAAGATGCCATTTGCATCGGCAGAAGGAATCCTGGAATCCTATGGACTTCCTGCCAGAGGCGAGATGGATCCGACGACACCGATGAGTTTATTCTATGTATTCTTTTTCGGATTGATGTTATCGGATGCGGCATATGGACTTATTATATTCCTTGCATGTTTCATCCTGCTTCGGAAGTTCCCGAAGATGGGAGATGGCATGAAGAAGTCACTGACATTATTTGAATATTGCGGTATATCGACATTGATATGGGGTATCTTGTTTGGAGGATATTTTGGAGATGTGGTAGCAGTCGTATCACGAACCTTCTTCCATCATGAGATCACGATTGCACCGGTATGGTTTGCACCGCTTGATAACCCGATGAAGATGCTGATCTTCTCCCTGTTATTTGGATTGATCCATCTGTTCGGCGGTCTGGCGTTAAAAGGTTATATGTGTTTAAAGAAGAAAGATTTTGTAGGCTTCTTCTCAGATGTTATATCCTGGTATCTGCTCATCATCGGTCTGGTACTGATGCTGATGCCAACCAGTTTATTTGCATCGATCGCACAGGTAAGCTTCCATTTTTCAGATGGACTTAAGACCTTCAGCTATGTCATTACGATCTTAGGTGCAGCGATCATCGTTGTGATGTCCGGCAGAAGTCATAAGAATCCAGTGCTCCGACTGGCACTTGGTTTGTATGATATTTACAATATCACAGGCTGGCTGTCTGATCTGTTATCTTATTCCAGACTGCTTGCACTGGGACTTGCAACCGGTGTTATCGCACAGGTTATCAATCAGATGGGAAGTATGGTAGGAGATGGAATATTGGGCGCGATCGTATTCATTCTGGTATTCATCATCGGACATACATTTAACCTTGCGATCAATATGTTAGGTGCTTATGTCCATACATGCCGACTTCAGTATGTAGAATTCTTTGGTAAGTTTTATGAGGGTGGCGGAGAAGCGTTCCATCCATTTAAAGAAAATACAAAATATGTAGATATAGGGAATGCAGGCATGAAAACCTGTAAACCGGAAATTAAGGAGGAATAATCAATATGACAATGGGTACAGTTTTAGCTTTAACAGGAGCTGCATTAGCAGTTATTTTGGCAGGTATGGGATCTGCTTACGGTGTAGGTATCGCAGGTCAGGCTGCATCAGGTGTAGTAAGTGAAGATCCAAGCAAATTCGCAAAGGTTCTTATCATCCAGCTTCTTCCCGGTACACAGGGTATCTATGGACTGCTGGTAGGATTCATCGCTTTATCAAAGATCGGTATTTTAAATGGTGCTCCTGCAGAACTTTCAACAGCGACCGGATTACTGATCCTTGCAGCATGTCTTCCAATCGCATTAGTTGGTCTTGTATCCGCTATGCATCAGGGCAAAACCGCTGTATCAGCAGTTGGTATCGTAGCAAAGAAGCCGGATCAGTTCGGTAAAGCAATGCTTTTCCCTGCAATGGTAGAGACATATGCGATCCTTGCTCTGCTCGTATCAATTCTTGCAATTAACGGTGTACCGGTATAAAACAGGCGTTGATTTGAAACATGATTGAACAAGTAGTACAGGAGGATTTGTATGACAGGATTAGAGAAGATCGTTGAACAGATTCTGGAAGAAGCAAACACTCAATCCGATATGATCCTTGAAGATGCACAGAAAAAGGCAGATCAGATTATAGAAGATGCAAAGGTGGAAGCAGATAAGATCAAGGCGGGTTCGGCTGAAAAGGTCAGCCATGTAAAAGCGGACGGAATGGCAAGGGCAAAATCCTCTGCCGACCTGAAGAAACGCCAGACAGTCTTAAAGGCAAAGCAGGAGATCATCAATGAAGTGATAGGTAAAGCCTATAACGGAATGATCGATATGGAAGTTGACAGATATTTTCATATGATGGAGCGTATGATCGGAAATGCAGTACAGCCGAAGAGTGGACAGATCAGCTTCTCAGCCAAAGATATGGAGCGGCTTCCGGCAGGATTTGCAAAACGGGTATCAGAGATAGCAAAAGCACATGGAGGAGATTTGACGCTCGCAGATAAAGCCAGTGATATAGACGGAGGATTTATCCTGATCTATGGCGGTATCGAGGAGAATTGTTCATTAGCTGCCATGTTCCATGCGCAGAAAGAAGAAATGGCAGACAAATTAAATTCCCTGTTATTCACATAAGGGAGGTAGAAAAATGGCAGACAAATATATATATGCTGTTGCCAGGATCCGGGCACTTGAGATGTCCCTGTTTTCACAGGCTGTGATCGAGCAGTTGATTGCCCAGAAAACATATGCGGACTGCCTTCAGTTCTTAGGTGAAAAAGGCTGGGGTGATACAGAAACCGGAGTGCAGGATGCAGAGACCATTTTGAACAGGGAACTGGAAAAAACATGGACACTGGTCAAGGAGATGGTATCCGATCAGACAGTATTTGACGTATTGTTGATCCAGGATAGTTTCCATAATCTGAAGGCAGCGATCAAAACCGTTGTAGACGGAGAAGTTCAGGCAAATATATTTTATGACAATGCATCTGTTTCGGGTGAAGCATTAGTCGAGATCATTAAAGATAAAGATTTCCGGTCATTACCGGAATCTATGCGGGAATGCGCATTAGAGGCATATGAGTGTCTGGTGCATACCGGAGATGGTCAGATGTGTGATGTTATCATTGACCGGGCAGCCATGCGGGCAATGCTTGCGGCAGCGGAGAAGAATGGAGATGCATTATTAAAAGAATATGCAGAGACAGTTGTGGCAGTTGCAAATATCAAGATCGCAGTCCGTTCTGTAAAGACAGAAAAAGGACTGGATTTTATGAGACGTGCGATGGAGGAATGTCAGACGCTCAATGTGGAACGGCTGATGCGGGCAGCACTTTCCGGTATGCCGGATGTGATCAAATATCTGGAAGAAACACCGTATTCCGGTGGAGCTGCGGCATTATCAGACAGTTCATCCGCATTTGAACGCTGGTGCGATAACCGGATCATAGAGGCGATCCGGCCGCAGAAATATAATTCATTTACGATTGGACCACTTGTTGCTTATGTACTTGCAAGGCAGAATGAGATCAAGACAGTCAGGATCATCCTGACCGGAAAGTTAAATCATCTGCCGGATGATGCAATCAGGGAAAGGGTAAGGGAAATGTATGTATAGAATTGCAGTATTAGGTGAATATGACAGCATCTATGGCTTTGCGACTCTGGGACTTGAGACCTTCCCGGTATCCGATGCAGAACAGGGCAGTACACAGCTCAGAAGACTGGCAGAAAGTGGATATGCCGTTATCTATGTAACAGAGAGCATGGCAGAGCAGATCAAGAAAGAGATAGAGAGATATAAGACGCAGATGCTTCCGGCGATCATCCTGATCCCAGGAGTTTCCGGTAATACATCTGCAGGTATAAATGGAGTAAAGAAATCCGTAGAACAGGCAGTCGGTTCGGACATTCTGTTCAGTGGAAACTAGGAAGGAGCGTGACCAGAAAACGTGGCAACAGGTAAGATAAAAAAAGTTGCAGGACCTCTTGTTATCGCAGAGGGAATGCGTGACGCGAATATGTATGACGTTGTCAGAGTAAGTGAGAGCCGACTGATCGGCGAGATCATAGAGATGCATGGAGATCAGGCATCTGTTCAGGTTTACGAAGAGACATCAGGACTTGGACCGGGTGCACCGGTAGAGTCAACCGGAATGCCGCTGTCCGTAGAACTTGGACCCGGACTGATCAGCAGTATCTATGACGGTATCCAGAGACCTCTGGATGATATCATGAAAATCTGTGGAAATAATTTGCAGCGAGGCGTTGAAGTTCCATCATTAAAGAGAGACATCAAATGGCCATTTGTTCCATGCGTTAAGGCAGGGGACAAGGTAGAGACCGGAGATGTGATCGGAACCGTACAGGAGACAGTTGTCGTAACTCAGAAGATCATGGTTCCATATGGTATAGAAGGAACTGTAAAAGAGATCAAGAGCGGAGATTTCACAGTAGAAGAGACTGTATGTGTGATTGAGACAGCAAAGGGTGATAAGGAACTGACACTGATGCAGAAATGGCCGGTTCGTAAGGGCCGTCCTTATGCAGAGAAGATTCCGCCGGTTATGCCGCTTATCACAGGACAGCGAGTTGTCGATGCATTCTTCCCGATCGCAAAGGGTGGTGTAGCAGCAGTTCCCGGACCATTCGGTAGTGGAAAGACTGTTATCCAGCATCAGCTTGCAAAATGGGCAGAAGCCGATATCGTTGTATACATCGGATGTGGTGAACGTGGAAACGAGATGACAGATGTATTAAACGAGTTCCCTGAACTGAAGGATCCGAAGACAGGATACTCCCTGATGGAGAGAACCGTTCTGATCGCAAATACATCGGATATGCCGGTTGCAGCCAGAGAGGCTTCTATTTACACCGGTATTACGATCGCAGAATATTTCCGTGATATGGGATATTCCGTTGCGCTGATGGCTGACTCTACTTCCAGATGGGCAGAAGCACTTCGAGAAATGTCAGGACGTTTACAGGAGATGCCCGGTGAGGAAGGTTATCCTGCATATCTAGGAAGCCGTCTGGCACAGTTCTATGAGCGTGCCGGTATGGTTAAGACACTTGGTTCGGAAGGAAGAACCGGAGCCTTATCCGTAATCGGAGCCGTATCACCTCCCGGTGGTGATATTTCAGAGCCGGTATCGCAGGCAACCCTTCGTATCGTTAAGGTATTCTGGGGACTGGATTCGGCACTGGCTTATAAGAGACATTTCCCGGCGATCAACTGGCTGACCAGTTATTCGCTGTATGTAGATAACATGGGAAAATGGTTTGAGGAAAATGTCAATGAGCACTGGATGGAAGATCGTCAGAAGCTTATGACATTATTACAGGAAGAAGCAGAGCTGGATGAGATCGTTAAGATGGTTGGTATGGATGCCTTATCTGCAGGCGACCGTCTGAAGATGGAAGCCGCCAGATCTATCCGTGAGGACTTCCTGCATCAGAACTCATTCCATGAGATCGACACCTACACACCACTGGATAAGCAGTTCCGCATGATGGAACTTGTGCTGGCATTCTATGAGGAATCATCAGAGGCCTTGAAGAGTGGTGCAACTATAAAGAATATTCTGAATATGGAGGTTCGTGAGAAGATCGGACGTTTCAAATATACACATCCGGAAGATGTGGAAGCAGAATATGACAAGATCATAAAGGCACTTCATCAGGAACTGGAAGCAGCCATAGCAAAGGAGGACTAAGCATATGCCAAAAGAATATAGAACCATACAGGAAGTTGCAGGACCTCTGATGCTGGTACATGGTGTAGAAAATGTTACCTATGATGAACTTGGTGAAATCGAGCTTGCAAGTGGCGAAGTCAGAAGATGCAAGGTTCTTGAGATCAATGGTGAAGATGCACTGGTACAGTTATTTGAGAATTCAACCGGTATCAACCTTTCAAACAGCAAAGTAAGATTCCTTGGACGAAGTATGGAACTTGGCGTATCAGAAGATATGCTTGGTCGTGTATTTGACGGACTGGGAAGACCGATCGATAAAGGACCGGATATCCTTCCGGAGGAGAGAAGAGATATCAACGGTCTGCCAATGAATCCGGCAGCCAGAAATTATCCATCGGAATTTATCCAGACAGGTATCTCTGCTATTGATGGATTAAATACACTGGTAAGAGGACAGAAGCTGCCGATCTTCTCAGCATCGGGACTTCCACATTCGAAGTTAGCAGCCCAGATCGCAAGACAGGCTAAGGTGCGTGGAACAGATGAACCATTCGCCGTAGTATTTGCTGCTATGGGTATCACCTTCGAAGAAGCAAACTTCTTCACGGAGAGCTTCAAGGAGACAGGCGCGATCGACAGAACCGTACTGTTTATCAACCTTGCAAATGACCCTGCGGTTGAGCGTATCGCTACACCTCGTATGGCACTGACCGCTGCGGAATATCTTGCATTTGAAAAGAACATGCACGTACTGGTTATTCTGACGGATATCACAAACTATGCAGATGCATTACGAGAAGTATCCGCAGCCCGAAAAGAGGTTCCGGGTCGTCGTGGATATCCCGGATACATGTATACAGACCTTGCAACATTATATGAAAGAGCAGGAAGACAGCGTGGCAAGAATGGTAGTATCACAATGATCCCGATCCTTACCATGCCAGAGGATGATAAGACACATCCAATCCCTGACTTAACAGGATATATCACAGAGGGACAGATCATCTTAAGTCGTGAGCTTTACAGAAAGGGTGTAACACCACCAATCGATGTACTTCCATCTCTGTCACGTCTGAAGGATAAGGGTACCGGTGAAGGAAAGACAAGAGGAGATCATTCCAGCACTATGAACCAGTTATTTGCTGCATATTCCCGTGGTAAGGATGCAAAGGAGCTTATGACGATCCTTGGTGAATCTGCATTGTCGGATATCGATATTTTATATGCAAAGTTTGCAGAAGCATTTGAAAAGGAATATGTATCTCAGGGGTATGAGACAGACAGAAGTATCGAAGAGACATTAAACATCGGCTGGAAGCTGTTATCGATCCTGCCTCGTGCAGAACTGAAACGTATCGATGACAAGTGGTTAGATCAATACTATGGAAAGTAACGAGAAGCGCGTGAGTAGACTTGCAAATGGGATGCTTGAGCTTGCTTATAGCAGACGATTTGCAAGGATACGAGCATGGTTCGACAGAACCCACCGAGCCGTCAGGCGAGGTGAAGCGCTTCGAGTTAATAAACGGAAGAGCGCTACGAGTCGCCAAGCAAGGCAGGCGCTTCGAGTTGACATTATAAGGAGGCAAAAATGGCAGCTACACAGGTAAATCCTACCAGAATGGAACTGACCCGTTTAAAGAAGAAGCTTGTTACGGCAACCAGAGGCCATAAGCTGTTAAAAGATAAACGAGATGAGCTGATGCGGCAGTTCCTTGATATGGCAAGAGAGAATATGGCACTTCGTGAGAAGGTTGAGGCCGGCATCAAAGCCGCCAATACGAATTTTGTCATAGCAAAAGCCGGCATGTCTGAACAGATCCTTCATACAGCACTGATGGCACCGAAACAGGAAGTCCAGCTTACCTGCAAGGATCGAAATGTTATGAGTGTAGATATTCCGGTATTTGAATATACAACAAAAAGTGCGGATGAGAATGATATCTATTCTTATGGTTTTGCATTTACCTCCGGTGATCTGGATGATGCAGTAAAGTCACTTGCTGACATCCTTCCGGATATGCTGAAACTGGCGGAGATTGAGAAATCCTGTCAGCTTTTGGCATCGGAGATCGAAAAGACCAGACGACGTGTAAATGCACTGGAGCATGTTATCATTCCTGAGACAAAGGAGGGCATCCGATATATCAGTATGAAGCTTGATGAGAATGAGCGAAGCACGCAGGTGCGGCTCATGAAGGTCAAGGATATGATGCTGGAGGAAGCCCATCACTATAAAGAGCATCAATTTGAGTGATGCAGACGAACGAAAACTCCTGATATTATACATTGTTATTACGCAAAACGCTTGCACTCTATCCTCGGTGCAACGGTACGTAAGGTAGCAAGGGACGCTGCCTAAGAACCGGCACTCGGATAGGTTTGCTACATAACAAGTATAATATCAGGAGTTTTCTGCTTGTTGTTATATTAGAAAATAAGATTTTATTTGTTTCGCTCGGCAAGTTGCGCCTTTAATTTTGCAATCTCAGCATTTTTTTCAGATAAGGTAGCATTCATTTCAGATACTGTAGCATCTCTTTCGGCTAGAGCAGTGACTGCTTCGTCCCGTTCTTTTTTCAGTTCATCGATCATGTAGTTGACGGTATTTTCATCCAATTTTCGTAATGCTTCAGAAAACATGGTAACAACCTCCTCCGGGTGATACAGATATTCTGACATATCCATGCAGATGGCTTCCATCCACG
>NZ_QUEV01000010.1:0-127957 GCF_003478225.1 Clostridium sp. AM54-37XD | reverse complement strand
ACACCGGCACAGGCGATAATTCCGGGCACAGGTGATAATGCAGGTACAGGCGATAATTCCGGCACAGGCGATAACACCGGCACAGGCGATGGCTCTGATCCGGCAACGAATCCGGATGCAATTACCGAGGATTATGTGATCGGAAGCAATGGCTATGATTTCATCGTTTCTGTAAAGGGAGAAAGCAAAGATGGTGCTTACGACTACACAAATGACTGCGATGAATATAAAGAATATGCAGACAAGTGTACAGCAGATCCGACAAACTATACAACAGATGTATATACAGATGATCTTATCTTTGAGACATCAGAACAGGTATATGCTTATGTAGATGCTCAGTATAAAAAGTATAAAAATGATGTCCTGTTGCCAAAAGTTACAGGAACGAATGTAATTGATTTTACAGAGTATGATTTTATCTTTATTGAATCAGGTGATTATAAAGATGAGATCGGTGATTCAGCATACCAGAAGTTATGTTCAGCAGTAGAAGAGGGTGTGTATGTAATCGCAAGCAGTGAAGCCGGAGACGGTATTGGATCCGGAAACAATAATGGTGGTGGATCAGGTGATCCAGATAAGATTATTATCAACAGTCCATCAGCAAAGGTGATCGCAGATATTATCAATGCCGGTGTATACCGAAGAGGCAGTGATAATAAATTCAGAGTTCTGGAAATTCAGCCGGATTATCCAATTGATGAAGAACTCGCAAGATCTTCATCGGTTAAGAATGGATCCGGTGCATGGACAAATGGTACCAATACACACGGAGAAAAAATCTATGGTAATTATTATACCGTTCCATCGGATGTAGCTGAGGGCTATGCAGTGGAGGAGCTTTCACCGGGCAGTGAGTATTATGATTTTGATCTGACGAAGGCAAAGATTGCATATGCGATCGATGGTATCTCATATTCAGATATTGAGCTTACACAGGTTTCATCAGAGGCACTGATCGGTATGACAGATGATATCGCTGCTACATATGACCTTGTATATATCGGTGGAGATATCAGCGCTCTGGACAGAGATCTGAGTAAGATATACGATTCCAGTGTATTTGCTTATATCGGACCAAGCGCAGAACAGTTAGTATCCGCAATTCCTACATTTGTTATGTATTACCATACAGGTGTTCTGAAGGAGATGGGTGGTACCGGTTCTTACAAGATGACAAGATCAATCACAGGTTCTGAGCTTATGGCAACACCGGTGATTGGCTCAACAAAGTATAAGACAACATATGTTGTTGAAAATGGTAATGACCTGACAAAGAATAAGTATGATGAGCTTGTATCTTACGTTAATCTTGGAAGACCGATCATGGTTGGCAATGAACTGACTTCGGTATTTGAAAAGGTAAATGGAACAGATGCAGACGGCAATGGTCTTACAGATGCGCAGAAGAGTCAGGGCTACTGGTATAATGCAGGCAAGCTGGAAAGAAAGAACTTCTATCTGGATCCATCATCCAGAATGTATGACCTTTTGAATGTGATCAATAACAGAAGATCCAAAGGAACAAATGTATTATGGGGCGTAGATGCAACCGATACACAGAAGATTGATAATTCAAATAAGCAGTATGGTGATACACTGTACACTTATAAGATTGCTGAAAAGCAGACAATGCTTGATTCAGAGGCACAGCAGAAGACATGGTATAAGGATGCAACAGATGAGACGGCTATCAAGTCGTATGCAACAGTATTCTCAGAGGATACAAATGCAGCGATTAACAATCTTGTTAAACAGTCTACATCAAGAGCGCGTCTTACAGTTACAAGTGCACCGGTTGAATATTCAGAGGGTATTACAAGCACATATCTGAAGACAACCAATTTATCATTTACCTTCTCTGTAGCAGGATCGGAAAAGAGTTATAAATATTCAATCTGTATTGACAAGAATAAGAATACACAGTTTGATCATGATAAGACGATTGACTATTATGTAACAGGTGATATAGATACATCAACAGGAACATCCGGTTCTGCAGTAAAGAATAAGACAGTAAATGTTGCACTGGATCAGGATTTCTTCGGTTCTGCATACTGGCAGATCCTTATTATGGATAGTAAGGATAATATCATTGCAGAAGAGCGTGGTATCTGCAAGATCGTAAACAACACAGACGGAATCAGTGATATCAATGTTTTACAGGTTCAGACCATGTCAGAAGGACAGGGAGCAACATCCTGGGGAGCAACAGATACATTGTACTTTGATATTCAGTCACAGACAGCACATAAGATTCTGAAGTATAACACCTATGCAAATCAGACAGCACTTGATACAGCAGATGTTGCACAGTATAAATGTCTGGGACGTCATGAGAATCGTTTTGGTATCGTTCCATATGACACAGATCTGTTCTATGGTTCACAGAAGGGTAATGATGATTATCTTTCAAATTTTGCAGATACCTTAGCAGAGGATTACGATATCAGTCTTGATATGGTAGTAGCTTCAGCTGATAAAGCTGCCTTTACAACAAAGGATAATCAGGCAGACACATATGACTGTCTGGATACCTGGGTAGAAGAGGCAGATAAGCTGGAGAATGGCGGTACAGTAGAAGGTAGAAACAAGAAGCAGTATGCAACAGATGCAACAATTGCTTTGGCAGCTTATAACAAATATGTATCTGAGACCGTTAAGCCAAAAGAAGACCTGGATAGCTACATCAAGGGTGCTATTCAGTCCTTACAGGGCACATATACAGGTTCTACAAATTATGGAGCAAGAGGTACTTATAATACGTTCCTTGGTGGTTTCAAGTCATCTGTTTCAAACAGTGACCTGATCGATCTCCTTAATTATACGATCGATACCGGTGAGTACTATATGGTATTCTGGCCTGTATACAGTACAAATACAGATATTACATTTGCCAGCGGAAAGATTTCATCTACAATGTTCGGCAGTGAATTTGTAGAACTGTATGAGAAGTACAGAGATGCAAAGGATAAAGAATTAGATGCATTAGATGTGTATAAGAAAGATTTAAGACGTTCTTATGGTAAAAATTTCATGAAGAAGCAGTATTCAATTCTGGTTCTTGGTCCATCCGATTCTTTTGGTGGATTCAAGGTAGACTTGAAGCAGCGTACTTGTGAATACATTCTGGATTATGTATCAAATGGTGGAGATTTATTCTTCTTCCATGACACAATGACACCGTATGCAGATGCAGGTGCTGTTAATCTGACAAAGTCATTACTTGATATTGTTGGAATGAACAGATTCCATGTAGATCTTACAAATAATGCCAATACATATGAGGTCGTAAATGATGGATATGTAACAGGTGTTACGCAGGAAGGTCTTGTAAAGGGTACATTGACAGAGGATGGATATATCTATACAAAACAGAATTCATCAGGTACTCCGGCCGGAATGGTAAAGGGTACATTGACAGAAGATGGATATATTTATGAACCGGAAACATACGGAACAACGCATGACTGGAAGGGCCCATTGAATGGCTGGGAAAAAGATAAGGTTTATATGGATGTATCAGCAGGATATAGCCGTACATTCTATAAGAAGGCAGCTACAGCAGGTTCCACAGGATATATTTATCAGGATGCAGTAACATATGACCAATATTCATATATCAACGACTGGGGCGGTGTAGATACCGGATATTTTACAAAGACAGAAGCAAAGGCTGGAACCTCAGGATACATTTATCAGGAGGGCGGCAAGCCAACGTATTCAGACAAGAATACATCACTGGCATACAAGTCGGAGGACGCTGACCTGTATTATCTTACACCATATGTAAATAATTCAATCGCAGGAAAGAGTCTTGTAAACAGTATTAATGCTAATATGACACAGATCGCATCCAGCTATAACAAGGTTGGAAACATTGGAATGTATGTAAGTGCATTGTCAATGACCAGTTTGTACTATGATAAGAATGGTGGCGGTGGTGCAACATACACCTTACCATATGTATATGCACAGAGTGATTTCCAGAGTGCGACAGCATGGTCAGCATCATCAACAGCTGATCAGTCAGCAAATTCACAGACTGTAAAGGCAAAACAGTTAAATGAAGGTCTGATCACATTGTATCCATACAAGATTGGTGATTCCCTGAATATTTCAGGTACACATCAGCAGGTATATGCACTTGATCTGGAAGCAGGCGATGTAACTGTATGGTATACACTGGCAGGTTCTAACAACTCAAGTGATGCGAAGAAGAGATCATCCCTGTATGCAGCAGATCCATATGATGGAATGGAGAACTACTACATCTACACAACATCTTATGGTAACGGAGCAATTACATACTGTGGAGCCGGTCATGGATCGGTTACAGGTCCTACAACAAGAAATAATGATGAAAGAAAGCTCTTCATCAACGTTATTGTAAACAGTGCAGAAGCAGTAAAGGAAAAACCTACATTATATGTTTATGATCCTGATACAGATTTCAAGAAAGAAATGGCAAAGGACGAAGAGATATCTGAGTCAATTGGTAAGACCGTATATTTGGATGAAGTAGCAGATAAGACAACATCACCGGAATTCGACTTCAAGATCAATGTTCCAAATGATGTAACAGTGGATGCAATTAACGTATACTATGATCTGGATTATGATGATACAGATATGGCAAACAATCGTCCAGCATATGCAGAGGGTACAGATCGTATGATCTGGAATACACCGGCATCCGATAAGGAAAAAGCAGGCATTGTGGAAGATAGTGCATCGACAAAGAAGATACAGATTAAGGATAAGTTTACAGATTCCAATAACCTGAAGCCAACAGATGAACTGTTCGCACCATATGGTGGAAACTACACCTACATAGTTGTAGAAGTATACTACAATGGTAAGACAAAACCGATCTATACAATGATCAAGGTAAAAGCATCTGATCCATTGTTCAATCTGACACAATCAGATAGTGCAATTCAGGTTGCAGCAAATGATGTAGCTTATACGAAAAAATTTGTATTGGCTTAACAAATATAAGAATTGACAAACAATCTTATATATTACAAGGCGGGCAGTAATGTCCGCCTTATTTCTGTATATTTGGAATAATTCTTGTAAGAACAAACAGAAGATGCTACTATGTTAATGTTTCCTTTTTATTACATAATGCGGTGAGAGGACATATGTATATGAGCGGAAGAAAGAGAAAAAATAAGCCATTTTGGTTAAGACAGATCATAAGGAGAAGAGGTAAATGATGATAGATGGAAAGACAAGAACGCTTGGTCTGTTAGGAGATCCGGTAGAGCATACAATGTCGCCGCTGATCCACAATACATTAAGTGAAACACTTGGACTAAATAATGTGTATGTACCATTTCACACAAAAGCAGAAGACCTTGGAGAGGCAGTGAAAGGAGCTTATGCACTGAATATTCTGGGCTTAAATGTGACTGTACCGCATAAGAATGAGGTTATGAAATATTTGTCAGAGCTGGATGAAGGGGCACAGGCGATCGGTGCTGCTAATACCCTGGTGCGGACAGAAAATGGATATAAAGGCTATAATACGGATATGCTGGGGCTTCTTCGTGAGGTGAGATCTTATGGAGTAGAACTTGATGCGCATGATGTCATTATTTTAGGAGCCGGCGGAGCTGCAAAGGCTGTAGCCTATATGTGTGGGGCAAATGGAGCAGGACATGTATATATCTTAAACCGTACGGTATCGAAAGCACAGGCAATCGCAGATCATATGAATGATTTCTTTGGAAAGCAGAATATGACTGCTATGAGCATTCAAGACTATCACAAACTTCCGGAGAAAAAATATATTGTATTCCAGTCAACTTCAAAGGGCCTGTATCCGCATATTGATGAGGTGATAATTGAAGATCCGGCATTTTACCAGATGGTATCAGTGGGAATTGATCTGATCTATAAACCATTCTGTACCAGATTTATGTCTTTGTGCAGACAGGCAGGAGCAAAGAGTTATAATGGTCTGAAGATGCTGTTATATCAAGGAATAATTGCATATGAACTGTGGAATGATATATCGGTGGATGAGAAAACAGCAGATATGATCTATCAGAAACTGTTGAAAAAAACACGGGATAATATTATTTTGACAGGATTTATGGGATCCGGAAAGACAACAGTTGGACAGCTTTTATCTGAAAAATATGGATATACATTTATAGATACTGACCAGTATATAGAAGAAAAATGTGGCTGTACGATCGCAGAATTATTCAGTAAAAAGGGCGAAGCATATTTCAGACAATTGGAGACAGATACATTAAAAGAATTAAATACGTCATTGACACACGCGGTACTTTCGACCGGCGGAGGACTTCCGCTTCGAGAGGAGAATGCTGTAGAGCTTGCAACTCTTGGAACAGTCGTTTATTTACAGATCACTCCGGAAGAAGTCATATCACGATTATCCGGTGACAACACCAGACCACTTCTGGCAGGCGGAAATCCGGAACATAAGGTACGCGATCTCTTAACCTACCGCACCCCGTTATATGAACGTGCGGCAGATCTGACAATCCCTGTCACAGAATTGACTCCTGAGCATATAGTGGAAGAAATAATAAGCAAAATATAGTATAAACTATGTACTTAATTAAAAGCAAAAAGTAATACGCAATGTTTTGTTTTTAAAATAATAGAGCGTAAGCGACTTATGAAAGAGACATATCACGGCCACCAATCGTCCCGGAATCCGTGAATTGGTAAAAAGTAGTTGAAATATTCTGTAGAATATTATAAAATGTCACAAGAAGTTCATATCTTAAGGAGGAAAAGAAAATTATGGCAGAGATGATCTCAGCAGGTGATTTCAGAAATGGTGTTACGATTGAATTTGAAGGAAATATTTATCAGATTATAGAGTTCCAGCATGTAAAGCCTGGTAAAGGTGCTGCATTTGTAAGAACAAAGCTTAAGAATATCAAGAGTGGTGGTGTTGTAGAAAAGACATTCCGTCCAACAGAGAAGTGCGAGAAGGCTCATATCGAAAGAAAAGATATGCAGTATCTGTACAATGATGGTGATCTTTACTACTTCATGGATCCGGAGACATACGATCAGATTCCATTGAATAAAGCAGCAATCGGAGATGCATTAAAGTTCGTTAAGGAGAACGAGATCTGTAAGCTTGTTTCCCATAATGGTTCTGTATTTGGTGTAGAGCCACCATTATTTGTAGAATTACTGATCACAGAGTGCGAGCCTGGTGTAAAGGGTGATACAGCTACAGGTGCTACAAAGCCTTGTGTAGTTGAGACAGGAGCAACACTCTATGTTCCTTTATTTGTAAATGAAGGAGATACGATCAAGATCGATACACGTACAGGCGAGTATCTTTCAAGAGTTTAATTCGATCAGAATATAAGAGAGATAGTAGGAGCTGGTCATATATGATTAGGCTCCTATTACACTTTACAAACATTTTTCAGGAGGAAATGACATGGCAACAGCATATAATCATAAAGTTGTTGAGAAGAAGTGGCAGAAGGTCTGGGATGATAACAAGGCTTTTGCTGCAACAGATGATTACAGTAAACCAAAATATTACGCATTAGTTGAGTTCCCATATCCATCCGGACAGGGACTTCATGTTGGTCATCCAAGACCATATACAGCACTCGATATTGTAGCCAGAAAGAGAAGAATGCAGGGCTATAATGTTCTTTATCCAATGGGTTGGGATGCATTTGGACTTCCGACCGAGAATTATGCGATCAAGAACAAGATCCATCCAAAGGAAGTAACAAAGAATAACGTAGCAAGATTTAAGGCACAGCTTCATTCCCTTGGATATTCATTTGACTGGGATCGTGAGATCAATACAACGGATCCGGAATATTACAAATGGACACAGTGGATCTTCCTGAAGTTATTCAAGGCAGGTCTGGCATATAAGAAAGAAATGCCGATCAACTGGTGTACATCCTGTAAGGTTGGTCTTGCAAATGAGGAAGTTGTAAATGGTGTCTGTGAGCGTTGTGGTGCACCGGTTGTCCGTAAGGTCAAATCTGAATGGATGTTAAAGATCACAGAATATGCAGATAAGCTGATCGAAGGTCTCGATACTGTTGATTATATTGAGCGTGTGAAGGTATCACAGAAGAATTGGATCGGACGTTCTACAGGTGCAGAAGTGGATTTCCAGATCAAAGGAAAAGAAGATAAGCTTCGTATCTACACAACCAGATGTGATACATTATTTGGAGCAACCTATATGGTTGTATCACCGGAGCATCCATTGCTTGATAAATATAAAGATGAGATCAAGAACTGGTCTGAGATCGAAAGCTACAGAGAGCAGGCTGCCAGAAAGTCTGATTTTGAGCGCTCTGAGCTTGCAAAGGATAAGACCGGTGTAGCTATTGATGGTCTGGTAGCAATCAATCCTGTAAATGAGAAAGAGATCCCGATCTGGGTATCCGATTATGTACTGATGTCATATGGTACAGGTGCGATCATGGCGGTTCCTGCACATGACGAAAGAGACTGGGAATTTGCAAAGAAATTCAATCTGCCGCTGATTCAGGTTGTAGCAAAGGATGGAGAAGAAGTAGATATCAATGAAGCAGCATTTACAGATGTTGCAACAGGTGTTCTGATCAATTCCGGCTTCTTAAATGGTTTACAGGTAAAAGATGCAAAAGAGAAGATGATCGAGTTCCTGGAAGAAAAGAAAATCGGTAAGGCAAAAGTTAATTATAAGCTCCGTGACTGGGTTTTCTCCCGTCAGAGATACTGGGGCGAGCCAATTCCGATCATTCATTGTGATAAATGTGGCTATGTACCTCTTGATGAAAGTGAACTTCCGCTGATGCTTCCGGAGGTAGAGAGCTATATGCCAACGGATAATGGAGAATCTCCACTTGCAGCTATGACGGATTGGGTAAATGTGAAGTGCCCATGTTGTGGAGGTCCTGCAAAGCGTGAGACAGATACCATGCCTCAGTGGGCTGGTTCATCGTGGTATTTCTTGAGATACACGGATCCAAAGAATACAGAGGCACTTGCAAGCAAGGAAGCATTAAAATACTGGCTGCCGGTTGACTGGTACAATGGTGGTATGGAGCATACAACACTTCATCTGCTTTATTCCAGATTCTGGCATAAATTCCTGTATGATCAGGGCGTTGTTCCTACACCGGAACCATATCAGAAGCGTACTTCCCATGGTATGATCCTTGGTGAGAATGGCGAGAAGATGAGTAAGTCCAGAGGAAATGTTGTAAATCCGGATGATATTGTAAATGCATATGGTGCAGATACATTAAGAACATATGAGATGTTCATTGGAGCCTTTGATCTTGCTGCATCATGGTCAGATGATGGTGTAAAGGGATGTCGTCGTTTCCTTGAGAGAGTATGGAAACTGCAGGATATCGTAGTAGATGGTGATGCTTACTCTAAGGATATGGAGACAAAGATGCATCAGACGATTAAGAAGGTTTCAACTGACTTTGAGAATCTGAAGTATAATACAGCTATTGCTGCTATGATGGCACTTGTAAATGATTTCTATAAGAAGAATGCAGTGACAAAGGGTGAGATGAAGACACTCCTTACATTATTGAATCCGGTTGCACCACATATCACAGAGGAAATGTGGAGTATTCTTGGTTACGATGGATATCTTTATCAGGCATCATGGCCAACATTTGATGAGGCAAAGACTGTTGAGTCTACAGTAGAGATTGCAGTCCAGATCAATGGTAAGATGAAAGCAACTCTTTCAATCAATAAGGCTGATCCAAAGGATGATGTTATTGCAAAGGCAAAAGAAGCTATCGCAGACAAGCTGACTGGCAATATCGTAAAAGAAATTTATGTACCGGGAAGAATTGTAAACATTGTGATGAAATAAATCTGTCAAGCAAATAAGCAGTGTGCCTGCAAGGCAGGCAAAGCTGCTTATTTATTTGACGGAAAAAACAACATAAGCATGTAGAGCGGATGCTCGGAATGCGCATGTTGTGGGATGATTTCGGGAGTTCGAAGAACGTAGAAATCATATTATTTCATAAATATAAATACAAAATAAGCAGTGTGCCTGCAAGGCAGGTAAAGCTGCTTATTTATATTTTACAGGAAATTACGGAACATGGCGATCTTCTGGCGTTCAGCAGGGGAAGCCTGTTCCATCATAATATCCATGATGAGCTTGGATTCCTCTTTTGAGAAAGAAAGATTACGTTTTTGAAGCTCCCGGTTTAACTGCATGATCTGAGGAAGCATCTGTTCCATAGTAGCATTGTGGGAACCGTTTGCAAGTTCCAGAATAATCTGACGTTTCAGGGGCATAAGGTTTTTCAGACGGGGATCGTTTTCAAATTGATTCATGGCAATGGATCGTCCTTTCTGTTTTATAGGATTTATTTTGATTCCGGTTATATGTATTTATAATCTATAATGACCGGTCAGGTTGCAGACCGGGTGTTCGTGTCGTATTCCTGTAACAACTGCATGATGTGATCTATGGAATTGTCGCTATGTTGGGATAATGATTGATCAGTCGTACTGGTATTTTTCGTGTTTTCATGTGTGGAGGAATCGTGAATTTTCTCATCTGTTCTGTTCCCCTGTATGGACGGATTATTATTTGTATATTCTGTATCTGTGGATATAGATGTGTTATCCGGCTCAGCTTGAACGGTTTGGTCATAAGACTGGAAAATGCTTTGAAAATCCGAAAACTCAGAATCGGTCCGGTTCATGGCATTCATAACCTGCATCATATTCATTGCCTGCTGCATATTTTTCATCTGATCGGCGATATCCGGAAAGCCACACTGGGCCAGCGATGCCAGAATATCATTTTGATTATGAAGATCACGGTTGAAATCACACTGACGGATATAGGACTGATTGTTGATCACACGCATGATCTGTTGGAGTTCCATCATTTTCAGATAGATAACGAGTGGCATGCGCATAGGTCCTTCCACAAAGGGTAGGATTGCTTCCAGAAGAAACAGACGGTCATCCGATATTAATTTGTCAAGTGGATGGGAGTGTGGAATCTGATTCATGGAAACCTCCTTATGAGTACTGTGATACGGATGTTTCCGGATGGTTAGCCGGTTACCCGTTTTCTGTTATAAGTTTCATAGTGTTATTTATGAATAGTCAGGTGTAATTATGCATAATAAACAGAAAATGGATGCTGCAAGAATAACCGGAACTGCCAGCGGTAAGGCATGGGACAATTCCGGTAGCATGCTTGTTATATTGGTGAAATGGTCACTGATCGCATTTCATATGTTCCCGCATCATTTTGAAATGAAAGGGAATGGTTGCTGTTAGCATCCACAGCCACAACCGCAGTCATTTCCATTGCCGCATCCACCACAGCAGCAAAGGAGAATCAGGATGATCCAGATGCAGTCACAGCCATTACTTCCGCCGCCACAGCCACAGTCATTTCCAAAACCATTTCCGCAGCAGGAGAAGAGAAGAAGAAGGATGATGATGCAAGAGCAGCTGCTGCCTCCACCAAAACCAAACATTCCATTTTTTCCACAACCGCACTGTGTTGCTGATAAATCACTCATGGTAAATACCTCCAATTTTCTTTATGCTATAGAGTATTCCGGGGAAAGACAAATGTGACAAAAATACAAAAACAATATACGAAAAAACCATAGATATGATATAATGATGAAAAATCGCTTGCTTGCAAGGGACGATTTTTCGAATGCATAGAATGTGCGAAGCACATGATATAATGAACGCAAAAGCGCTTATAAAGGGGTAAAAACAGGAGGAGATAACAGTATGATTTATAAATGTGTAAACTGTGGTGGAAATGTTGTATTTGATCCACAAAGTGGACATATGAAATGTCTAAGCTGTGGCGGAAGTGACTGTGAGCAGAGTATACCGTCGGAGACACCGATGATCTGTCCGTCCTGCGGATCACAGATCACATATCGGAATGAATATGGTTCAGCAGGAAAATGTCCAGCCTGTGGTACATTTCTGATCAGAGATGACTTTGTGGTGTATCCGTATGGACCGGATATGATCCTGCCATTTAAGTTTTCAAAACGTCTTGCAGAAGAGAAACTAAAGGAAGAATTTGGAAAGAAGTTATTCCTGCCAGCGGACTTTTTATCGACAAAGACACTGGAAAAGCTTCGCGGAGTATATGTTCCATTCTGGATATATGATTTTGATTCCAATGTTGATTATACCGCAATAGGTACGAAGGTGCGGACATGGACATCCGGAGATACGAGATACACGGAGACATCTTATTTTGATGTATACCGGAAATTGCATATCAAATACAACGGAATTCCGGTTGATGCATCAGTCGAGATGCCGGATGGAATTATGGACCTGATGGAGCCTTATGGATATGATGCGCTGTTAAAGCATGATAATAAGTTCATGTCAGGCTTTGAGGCAGAGGTTTATAATTATACCCCAGATCAGTTATCCGGACGTGCGGTTAAAAAGATCAACGATACATCCATGGAGTGGGCAAAAAGTGAAGCCAGCGGATATCATTCGTTGTTGACTAAAAACATGAATGCCAATAATCAGTTGCTTGGAAATAAATTTGCTTTGATGCCGGTGTGGATTTATGAATACCGGTATCAAGGACAGAATTACATGTTTTATGTAAATGGTCAGACTGGAAAGTGTGTTGGAACTCCGCCAAGAAGTGTCAGCCGTGCAATCGGACTGACAGCAGCATTTGCTGCATCGGTTGCGGCTTGTGCCAGTGGAATTGCTATGCTTCTGGAGGTGTTGTAAATGAAAAAATTCAGGATAACAGTTCTTATATTATTTGCGATCGGTATTGTATTTATGATCATGGGACTGATCGTTTCAAACAGCAATCTGAAGCATGATGCACGGAGTAATACGGAATGCAGGACAGATCAGCGTGTGTTTGATTATGCAGATAAACTGACAGGCAATGAGGAACGGTCACTGGAAAAAAAGATTGCAAAATGGGAAGACAAAACAGGCATGGATATCGTTGTAATGACGATCGATAATGCACAGGCACAGAGTATGTTCGGTACTTATATGGACGATACTTATTATGAAGAATTTGAGGCAATCAAGACAGTTGCCAAGAGTTTTAGTGAGCAGGAACGCTTTGGTTGGGAAAACTGGGAATACAACCCACAAAGTAACCGGAGCACCAGCGATGGCTATGTACCAAGCGACAGCATCATTATAGCTGCAAATTATGAAGCTGGTGATGTATGGATGAGCACAACAGGAACAAGAGTCAGAGCAAGGATCAGTGATTCCAAAGCATCCAGCCTAACAGAGAAAGGTGGCAAGTACCTGAGAGAGGATGCAGAGAAGGGGTTTGCAACTATGATCCAGGGGGCGGTACAGTGTATGAAGAGCTCCAGTGGTGGCGGTCTGAAGATTCCCCCATTTTATATTGTGATTCTGGTGCTGATCTGTGGAGCTATATTCTTTATAACGAATATGTCAAAGAAGGCAGGCGAAACGACAACTAATCTGAATACATATGTAAATGGAAATGTGCAGGTACTGGACAGAAGGGATATATTTGTCCGCAAGGAAGTTACCAGTGTTAAGATCGAATCATCCAGCAGCGGCGGAGGCGGCAGCAGCGGTGGAGGAGGCGGCAGCCACGGTGGTGGCGGAAGCCATTTTTAAAACGAAATGCTAGAGAACAAGAAGTTAAATATATTATTATTAAAGAATACAGGAATGTCATTACTGCCTACGATCGTGATCATGTTGCTGATCGTTGGCGGTATGCGGCATTTTCATCTGTTGAATAATCTGGATTTTTATCATGTGGATGATCCGCAGCAATTAGGAGTCTTATATGACGCAGGCACCACTAATGTAGAAATGCGGTTTCAGAAGCTGACCTATATGGGATACGATTATGAGATAGATGGAGAACGGGTAGGCGGTTATTATTATGTCTGGGTAAATGGTAAATTTATGGTTGTTCTGCTTGACAGTGATGAGACGATCATCTGTGATTATCTGGTGCAGGGACAGTTGAAGAAGGATCCTGCGGCATATAACTATATATTGTCAGAATGTGCGGAGAGTGTAGGAATCGAACAGCAGCAGTTAGAGACTATCACATACGATTATCTGATCAGTGAGGTGGATTATCCAAAGACATTTTATATGATCGTAAAGGTAGCGTTGATCATTGCATTTGCAGTGATTATATTATCGATCATTGAGGGAATTGTATACTGGTTTTATCCATGGAAGCATCCACAGATCCGTCAGATGAAAGGATATCGTGACAAGAAGCTGTTAACAGGAGATATTAACCGTCAGTTGCATGATGCACTGGTTTATGAAACAGGAAATTGTTATGTGACCAGAAAATATCTGGTAATCTGGAGCCCATTCCGGACGGATATCATTGTGCTGCGGGATATCGATGTGGTTTCCCGGCATAAGGAAACAAAGAAAATACTGCCATGGATGCCGCCGCGGGATGTGTACAAGCTGATCATTTCAAATGCAAATGGTACAATATTTGAGCATGATTTTCATGATGAGAAGATCCTGGATACAATATTGCCATATATACAAAAGAAAAAACGGGACAGATAGGATAACACAGTGGAGTGTTACTGGGTCTGCCCCGTTTTTTAATAGCTATACTGCAAAGCAATCATTTGGTGATGTGCTTATACATCCAGTTTGTCCTGTTCTTCGATCACATCGAGATCCTCTGATACATCGGATAAGCCTTCATTTTCATAAAGAATCGGGCTTTCAATTTCTTCTGTAACAGTGGCTGCTTCTTCAGTGGAATGTTCTGTTCCCTCCGGTTTGGCATTATCTGCCGAAATGTCAGAGGTGTTTTCTGACTGCTGATCGATTGTTCCTTCCACAGGAGCATCATCTAAAGAGAAATAATTACGCTCCGGTTCTTCCTTTGCAGGCATTTTTTCTTTGATCGTATTTTTTACTTTCTCTACCTTGTCATCCATATCCAATGACTGGTATACAGTAGAATTTTTAATCTTATCCCGGAATACATAGCAAACACCGCCGATCGCAGCGATCGTAGCAGCGGCTTTGAATAATTTACCTTTTCCCATAATACATAATCTCCTTTATATATGATGTAAAGTCGTTATAAATAACGTTTCCATAATTTTAATATGTATACACGGAAAAAGCAAGAAAACAATGATAAACAAAAAGGAAATGCAGGCAGATTTCACGAACTTTTAACATTTGCCTGATAAGATGAAGTATGCTATAGTTTTGAAAGATATATGATCGTATATTGATCAGCGTGAGGATTTTCCTGGAAGAGGATTGAAAGGACATATATGAAGATAAAATTAAGAACAAATAAAAATAGCAGAGATCAGAGGGGGAAGGAAAATGGGTCGATTTAAGACAGAGTTAGAAGATTTAAAAAAGAGACAGAAGGAGCTGGAACATAGTTATTCCAATATTGGGACAATCCGGTTCCTGATGTTCCTTGTGATGCTGGGCGGACTGATCGTCGGACTATATGATTCCAATATACCGTTTCTTGCAGTAGGTATCGTGGCTGTCGTTATTTTTGTACTGCTGGTGTTCCGGCATGGTAAGCTGAATGAGGAACTGGAATATACGAAAGCAAAGGTGATCGTATATGAGCGGTATATGAAACGTTATGATGATAGTTGGAAGGGGTTCGCAGAAGATGGCTCCGAGTATCTGACCGATGATGATCTTGTAGCAAAGGATCTGGATATTATGGGAAAGAATTCCATCTATCAGTTTATCTGTGTGGCAGGAACAGAGGATGGCAGGCAGATGCTTGCTGAAACGTTAAGACAGCCTGAATTTGCGGCAGAGGACAGAACGAAACGTCAGATCGCGATACAGGAGCTTGCAGAGAAGCATGACTTCTCCATGGACTTTGAGACATTGTGTGTGAAGTCAGAAACCGGAAAGAAGAAAAAATATTCATCCGATGAATTTGTTGCCTATTGTACCAGTGATGATCATATACCGGAGATTTTCCAAGTGCTTCGTTTTCTGCTTCCGTTGATAACGATCGTGCTTCTAATTCTGGGTATTCTGGGAAAAGTCAATCTGGGATATTCCCTGATCTCCTTTTTTGTAGTTTTGCTGTTTGCATGGATCACATCAGGTGTTGCAGGACAGGCGGTTATGCCGATGATCTCATTTGGATATGTGATCAATGACTATATCCGGATGTTTGAACTGGTCTCCGGTGAAACATTTGATTCAGAGTTGTTGAATGATATCAAGAATACAATCTCTACAGATTCCGGAGCACTGAATGCTGTAAAGAAGCTGGAGCGTATCAGCGCAGCATTCAATATCCGTTATAATCCAATCGTACATCAGGTATTATGTGGATTGTTTTTATGGGATTTTCATCTTGGAATTATGATGGATAAGTGGAGAGACCAGTATGGCAGTCAGGTGAAGGACTGGATCCATGCGATTTCAAGAATGGAGGAATTGTTATCCTTTGCAGTACTTGCCCGTACCAGAGAGGTGTCCTATCCGGAGGTGACAAGACATGAGAAAGTAGAAGTATCAGCAGAAAATCTGCGTCACCCGTTGATCGATCCGTCGAAGGTAGTTCCAAATGATGCAGCCTTTAAAGGGGGAGCTACGATCATTACCGGTTCTAACATGTCCGGCAAGACAACATTTTTACGAACCCTTGGCATCAACCTGATCCTTGCATATGCCGGAGCTCCGGTATGCGCAGAGAAAATGCATGCAGATTACATGAAGATATTTACATCCATGCGCGTGACGGATGATGTCAGTAATGGTATATCAACCTTTTATGCAGAGATACTCCGGATCAAGTCGATGGTTGAATATAAGAAGAATGAAATGCCGATGTTATGTCTGATCGATGAGATATTTAAAGGTACAAATTCGGCAGACCGTATTGTAGGAGCAACCCAGGTGATCCGAAAGCTGTCGGATGATCATTCCATGACACTTGTATCTACGCACGATTTTGAACTGTGTGAGCTGAAGAGTGAGAGCGGGGCGCCGGCAGCAAATTATCATTTTGAGGAGTACTATGAAGGTGATCAGTTAAAGTTTGATTATAAGAAGAAGGATGGCAGATGTACAACGACAAATGCGATGGCAATCCTTCATATGGCAGGACTTGATTAGTAAATACTGACAAAACGATTTTCAATTCATAGGATTTGTATTTTCAGCAATTATGCACAATGACGATTTGTAGAAATTACCAAAAACTGATTGAAGAGTAAAATGTTTTGTGATATAGTTATAAATATGAAGGAAATTTTATCGAAAGCATACAAAGAATAGACAAAAAAGGAGGAATAGAATATGCTACCAGCTAACATTGCATCAGACAATGATAATAATGTTCTATCCATAGCAGCATCCAATAACAAAGGATTACTGATCAGATTTTTGAACGAGCAGGTTGAGGACGGTTTTTATGCACTTGTTATTGATTATCTGAAAGACAGTAATTTTGATTTATCATCCATGATGGTTGATGATGAAGTAAAGGCTCAGTGTACAAAGTTATATGAGCTTGCTGAATTCGTTGATTTTAATATTAAGGCAACCGGACGTTATGAGATTGAAGAGTGGATAGAGCCATTATTCAAATTTATTTATGGTGATATTGATCCATCAGACATCGATGCGCCTATCAGTGCAACTGGTATTTACAGATACAGCATTTGGCTGATCTATCTGTATCAGACAGAGAAGTTCCCGGAGGCTATGCGGCTGATCGGTGAGCGTATCGCACCATTACTTATCAATGTAAGTTATCAGATCTTAGAGGATGACGACAGACCAAAGAACTTTGATAAGGCAGTGATGGGATATCTGGATCTGATCAATGTTGTAATGGAGATGGGACTCCCACTTTCATCAGCAAAATCAGATGCATACATTAACAATCTGGAAGTTCTCTTTGACTATGTAGTGGAAGATCCACATGTTGGAAATGATTATAAGATTCAGTTCAGCATTGGTTTGTTTAATGCATATATCAATGACAAGAATTATGGAAAAGCATTTGAATTCTACGGATTAAATGCAGAATACATTCCAATTGACAATCTTGCGGTATATGAGAATTTCAAGGAGCTGATTCGTAACTGTAACAGTGCACAGAGTACAAGTGTACTGTCCAGAAGCGTTGTATCTGCTATCTCCAAGCAGGAGATTTACAACAAGAGGATCGATACTCTTCTTGCTGAGGTTTCAGGATTTATCAAGAAGGTATACAAATATATCGAGGATGAACCGGAGATGAAGAAGAATCTTCAGACACTTGGAACCGGTTCCCAGTTGAATGGCAAGACAAATATCTTTGAAGGTCTGTATGAATATAACCTTGTATTCTACGAATGTGGTATCAAGGCAATCGTAAATCAGGATATGTCAACACGTTCATGGGAAGAAAAGTATGAGATGCTTGAACTTCTCTATACAACATTAAATGTTGTATTTGACGGATACAATGTATATGAGATTTCAAATAAGATCGAGCATCAGTACATTGAATTAACATGGATCAATAATTATGTAAATGCAAATCCAAATCTTCTGAAGCAGTTCTTCAGTGTAAAGGAAAAGATCAAGGCATTTAAGGTTCGTAAGAATTCAATCCTTGAGAAGAGCAAGACCAACTACGAGATCAAGAAGATGATCGACGACAGACAGAAGCACCTGTTATTTATGGCTGCTGAAGATATGATCGTTAATGGACTTGGCGGTGGTAAGCTGCAGATCATCAGCTCAGGATATGATTTGAATACGGCAAAGAAGTATTTACAGGAAACTTATGCAAAGATTGTATTGCCTGCAAAGTACGGTCAGGAGACACAGACATCCGGTGGTGGTTTCTTCGGAAAGAACAAAGGCTCAGCGGCTGATGCAGATCTTGCAAGATTACTGCGTGATGCATCTGTAGAAGAAATGTTGTGTAAGTCTGAATGGTTATGGAATCAGCATAATGATAAGGCCTTGAGAAGCCAACTGCAGAAGAAGCAACTTATGCTGTTGCATGTCTTGTAAAAGTAATTCACAGAATGCTTGACAAGAAGGGAACTTCAAAGGCTGCAAGCTCTCCGAATAAGAAGGTAATCATTACCAAGACAGGTAAGGTTATCGAGTTATCTGATGAATCAGGTCAGGCACCTGTAAAGCAGCAGGAGTCCGGTGTGATTGAAGCAATTGATAACATCGTAGTTCTTCTGAAAGACAAGTCGGAAGAAAATGTAAAATATGTAAAGGCGTATATCGAAGATCTGTTAAATGCACTGATGAAGACAAAGTGGGACAAAGATACCATGCTGTCACAGTTTGATGCAGAAGAGCTTCGTGCAAAATCCTTCCAGGTAATCAAACGTCTGAATATGGATATGTTAGTTTAGTATAAAAGCTTAGACAATAAGAGCAAATAAAAAGAGGTATACATTCCAGATGAAAAACTTAGATCTGAAATGTATACCTCTTTATTGTTAGAAAAATGAGAACTGATACTATTATTATGGAACAAGCCTGCCTGATTTACCGTACAATCTGATGTTTTTTCAGGTAGGAATGCAAAATCCATTTTTCAGGGATCCGCTTCAGGACAATTTGGATCTCTTCTTTTTTGTCGATGGGCATCACTAACAGTGAAGTGATACCGGTGTTATTTGCGCCCCAGAGATCTGTAAACAACTGATCGCCGACAAAGAGGGTATTTGCTGTATCAGTACCAAGAAGCTGCATGGCCTTCTGGTAACCGGTGCGTTTGGGCTTTCCGGCTTTATAGATGTACTTTACATCCAAAGGCTTGTTGAATTCCGCAACTCTGGGCTCTTTGTTATTGGATACCAGACAGATACCAAATCCGATCTCTTTTAACTTCTGGATCAGTCTGATTGCTTCTTCTGTTGCCGGAGCATTATGGGGAACAAGGGTATTGTCGATGTCAAATAAGATGCCGCGATAGCCCTTTTTATAATATTCGGCAAAATCAATGACATAGGTTGATGTATAATATTCTGATGGATAAAATTTCTGAAACATGTTAAACTCCAATAGTATAAGATAGTAAAATTATAAATAGTGTAAAACGGATTTGTCAAGAAATATACAGGAAGTATATAAGAAACAGATAATTGTCAGATAGGAAATACGAGGTTAGACAGTATGCAGGAAACATATATGAGGAGAGCCATTGAATTGGCAAAAAAAGGAATCGGAGCGGTAAATCCGAATCCGCTGGTTGGAGCAGTGATCGTAAAGAATGGGCGGATTATTGGTGAGGGATATCACAGAAGATACGGAGAGCTTCATGCGGAGAGGGATGCATTTGCACATTTGACAGAGGACGCAGCGGGCGCGGAAATGTATGTGACGCTGGAGCCCTGCTGCCACTATGGCAAACAGCCTCCGTGCGTGAATGCGATCATCGAGCATAAGATCAGCAGAGTCTATGTCGGATCAGATGACCCGAATGCGCTTGTATCTGGAAAGGGATATCAGATACTACGGGATGCAGGAATTGAAGTTATCACACATGTATTAAAAGAAGAATGTGACAGCCTGAATCCGGTATTTTTCCATTATATTGTAAATAAGACACCATATGTCGTAATGAAATATGCAATGACTATGGATGGGAAGATTGCAACATACAGTGGAAAGAGTAAATGGATCACCGGCGAAGAAGCAAGAGCCCATGTAATGGAGCAGAGAAATGCACTTACAGGTATCATGGTCGGAAGCGAGACGGTGATAAAAGATGATCCGTCGCTTACCTGCAGGATAGAGGGAGGAAGAAATCCGGTTCGAATTATCTGCGACAGCAGACTTCGGATTTCAATGGATTCCCAGATCGTTAGAACAGCATCGGAAGTACCGACGATTCTTGCAACCATACAGTCAGAGGATCAGGCAGATAAGAAGCAGAAGCTGATCGGGGCAGGTGTTGAGATCATCGAGACGGAGAGTGTGGATGGTCATGTGGATCTGCAGGAACTGATGAAACAGCTCGGAGCAAGAAATATAGACGGAATTCTGCTTGAAGGTGGAGGCACTTTAAATGAAAGTGCATTAAAAGCAGGCATTGTAAAAGAGGTCGATGTCTATATAGCACCGAAGATTTTTGGTGGAAGTGCAGGCTATACGCCGGTCGGTGGTGTGGGAGTAGAATCACCGGCAGAAGCCTATCCGTTTGCGCTTGGTTCCATTCAGAGGTTTGGAGCAGATATTATGCTTCAGTATTTTCAGATAACAGCTTGACAAACATAACAAACTGTGCCAATATAACCATGTTGAAGTCTTCAGGGCGGGGCTCATTTCCCCACCGGCGGTATACATAGTAATCTATGTGAGCCCGCGAGCCGTAAGGCATGATTTGGTGAGAATCCAAAGCCGACAGTAAAGTCTGGATGAAAGAAGAATGCAGAGAGAATTTCAATAGCAAATTGAAATTAAAACATGAATACGGACATGATGGAATGTGTAGTTGAATGTTTTACAATATGCTGTTGAATGAAAAAATATTAAAGAAATCTGCAGCAACATTTCATAACAAATAACCCGCCGGAGACATAGTTCTCTGGCTTTTTTTATGTTAAGTTATATAGGAACTTAACATGTTAAAAGAAGTAATTCAACGAGTAAGTTGTTAATTAATTAGGTTGACAGTTTTTTTGTAAATAGTCAGTTTGTTACTCCATTGATCTTGTGTAGTAAACCTTTTTTCATGTCGGTCCTTAACGAACTGCAAAGGGCAGTGAGTTTAGTACCGTTACATGAAAATAGAGCGCAAGCGTTTTACGGAACAAGAGTCAATGGGGTGACGAAATGACTGTTTGCAAAAAAACGTCCCCGAAAAGGAGGCAGTCATGTTCACAGGCATTGTGGAAGAGACAGGCACGATTAAGAAGATAGAAAAAGGCACATCATCCGGTCGCCTGACCATAGAGGCAGATAAGGTTCTGCAGGGAAGCGAGATCGGTGACAGCATAGCTGTCAATGGGGTATGCCTGACGATCACAGGAATGTCGGGGCATTTGTTTACGGCAGATGTGATGGCAGAGACGATAAGAAGAAGCAATCTCGGAACCTTAAGCTCCGGCAGCAGGGTAAATCTGGAACGGGCGATGGCGGCAGATGGAAGATTTGGTGGACATATCGTATCCGGACATATCGACGGAACCGGGGTGATCACAGAGTACACTAGAGAAGAAAATGCAATCTGGGTGACAATAACATGTGATAAAAAGCTGTTAAAGTATATCATCGAGAAGGGATCGATTACGATCGATGGAATCAGCCTGACGGTTGCTTATGTCGATGATTGCTGCTTCAAGGTTTCGATCATCCCACATACGGCGGAGGAGACAACGCTGATCCGCAGGCAGACCGGAGCAGTGGTCAATCTGGAAAACGATGTGATTGGCAAATATGTAGATAAGCTGCTCCATTTTAAAGACAAAGAAGAACCGGATGCAGGGAAAAAAGTAGATATGAATTTTCTGGCAGAAAATGGATTCTTATAAAATAAATGTTCCTATGGAGGTAAAGACAGATGGAATTAAACAGTATAGAAGAAGTATTAGTAGATCTGGCAGCCGGTAAGGTGGTCGTTATGCTCGATAACGAAGACAGAGAGAACGAAGGAGATGTCATTTGCGCATCTGAATTCGCGACCACGGAGAATGTGAACTTTATGGCAAAATATGCAAGAGGTCTGATCTGTATGCCGATGGATGATTCTTATGTGGAGAAATTAAATCTTCCGCAGATGTGCATCACAAATACAGATAATCATTGTACTGCATTTACAGTTTCTGTTGATCATGTAAGCACTACAACCGGAATCTCAGCGTATGAGCGTGGCATTACAGCCAGAAAGTTCGTAGAAGAAGCTGCAAAGCCGGAGGATTTCCGCAGACCGGGTCATATGTTCCCATTACGCGCTGTTCCGGGCGGAGTGATTGAACGAGGCGGACATACAGAGGCAACGGTTGATCTGTGCAGACTTGCAGGCTTGAAGCCATGTGGTCTGTGCTGTGAGATCATGAAGGATGATGGTACAATGGCAAGAAAAGATGATCTGCTTGCATTTGCCAAGGAGCATAACCTGAAGATCTCCACGATCGAAAAGTTAGTTCAGTATCGTAAGGAACATGAAGTATTTGTAGAATGTGTAGCAAAGGCAAAGATGCCAACCAGATATGGGGAGTTCACGATCTATGGATATATCAATAAATTAAATGGCGAACATCATGTGGCACTGGTAAAGGGTGATATCACGGATGGCGAGCCGGTATTATGCAGAGTTCATTCCGAATGTCTGACCGGAGATGCACTTGGTTCAGCCCGTTGTGACTGTGGCCAGCAGTATGATGCAGCGATGAAGATGATCGCAAAGGAAGGCAGAGGCGTGCTTCTGTACATGAGACAGGAAGGACGTGGGATCGGTCTGATCAATAAGATCAAAGCATATCAGTTACAGGATCAGGGTTTAGATACCGTAGAGGCAAATCTGAAGCTTGGCTTCCCTGAAGATGCAAGAGATTACACGATTGGAACACAGATCTTAGTAGACCTTGGTGTCAGAAAGATGAGACTGCTTACGAACAATCCATTAAAGGTATATGGTTTGTCAGGATACAATCTTGAGATTGTGGAACGAGTACCGATCCAGATGCAGCCGGGCAAATTTGATGCATTTTATCTGAAGACAAAGAAAGAAAAGATGGGTCATATACTTGATCTGTAAAGCCATATGGACTGGGAATTATATGCATAATGATTTAGTGGTAACAGAGAATAAGCAATTGTAAATATTGAGATCGAATCAATAACAGGAGGATAATAAAATGAAGAAGATTGAAGGAATGATCGTAGCAAATGGTGCCAAGATCGGTATTGTAGCAGCAAGATTTAATGAATTTATCGTATCAAAACTGGTAAGCGGTGCAGAGGATGCATTATTACGTCACAGCGTAAATCCGGATGACATATCTGTTGCATGGGTCCCGGGAGCATTTGAGATTCCGGTTGTAGCCAAGAAGATGGCGATGTCAGGAAAATATGATGCAGTGATCTGCCTTGGAGCAGTTATCCGTGGAGCAACCAGTCATTATGATTATGTATGTAATGAAGTATCCAAGGGAATCGCATCTGTTTCACTTGAATCCGGTATTCCTGTTATGTTCGGTGTTGTAACAACAGAGAATATTGAGCAGGCAATCGAGCGTGCCGGAACAAAGGCAGGTAACAAGGGTTACGATTGTGCAATGGGCGCACTTGAGATGATTGACTTGATGAAGCAGTTATAAAAATTGCATAGCATAAACGAGGGTTCAGGGTTTTATGATGCAAAGGTCATAGAACCCTGAATGTATTCATACTGCGTGGAGCGTTTTTGTTCTTATGCGATAATAAACGGAGGAAATAGACATGAATAAGACAAGAAAGATTCTCTTTTTTGATATCGACGGAACTTTGATCACGGATGATGGAAAACGGTATTTTCCGGACAGTGCAAAAGAAGTAATACAAAAGGCAAGAGAGAACGGACACCTGGCATTTATCAATACGGGAAGAGTATTCTGCAATGTGACAGAAGAGATCAGAAGCGCAGGCTTTGATGGCTTTGTCTGCGGCTGCGGAACGCATATTGTTTATAATGGAGAGACATTGTTTCATCATGATACACCATATGAGGTCTGTGCAGGTGTGATTCGGAAATGTCGGGAATATAAAATGGATGCCGTATACGAACATGCGGACAAGGTGTTTACCAGCGCTGCTTTTTCCGATAATGAGCATTTAAAAGAACTAATCAGTTATTTTAAAGCGACCAGCACCTATATGGAGAATGATGATCCGGCAAACGATCAGATCTTTGATAAGTTTTGTGCATGGTATGATGCAGATACTCCGTATCTGGAAGCATTTAAGAAATATCTGGAAAAAGATTATATGTATATCCAGAGAGAGGGAAATTTTTGTGAGGTTGTGCCAAAGGGATATACGAAGGCAACCGGTATCCGGTATCTGCTTGATTATTTTGACCTGCCATTAGAAAATGCCTATGCATTTGGAGACGGAAGTAATGATGAACCTATGTTGGCATATGTGCCAAATAGTATTATAATGAAAAAAGGTCCGGAGTATCTGAGAAAGAAAGTCCGTCTTGTAACGGATGATGTCAGAGAAGACGGAATCTATAAAGCTATGAAAAAAATGGAGATTATCTAATGGACGAAGAATATTCAAAAGTAACGATGGTCGATCAGTTAGCTATCGCGGTATCCAGCCCGAAAAATTATAAGCATCTGACGAAGTTAAAAGCGAGCAAGACGGTAGGATTTATGATATTGATCGCTTTTATTCTGACCTTTATCGAGTTTGGAATCGGTGTCATTACCTTTATCATGCATGTGGGAGGGTTAAATAACCTGATCACGAATAAGGTTCCGCAGTTTGTGATCGAGGATGGTAAGCTTACGGCAGAATCAGAGATGTCACTGGATATTGGAAATGCAACGATATATATGAATACGGATTATGACAGAATTACACTTGATGATATCAAGACAAATGGCGTGTATATTGCATTTGGCAAAGAGAATGTAGTCATGGGAATGATAAACGGCGGACAGACGTATGAATATTCAACGATGGATCTCGACAAATTATTCTATGATGGGTTTAACAATGATCAGCTTGCATCCGCAGTGCCGGCGTTCTATGTGGCTATTGTCATTATGTACATTGCAATTATGTTCGGAAGTGTAATAAAGATGATCTTCCTTGCACTTGTATTTTCGATCGTTGCACGGACACTTGCGAAAGGTCTTCATACAGGGCTGTCCTATGGAAATGTATTCCGGGTATGTCTTTACGGACTGACTTTACCGATGCTGCTGACATCCGTGAATACCTGTCTGGACTTCCTGATTCCATCATCGATCATGTTTGTGATCACTCTGATTCTGGCATTTTCCATGATAAACAGAGGTATCGCAAGTCATGTGGGAACAACAGCACCACCGGAGGATTGGTTATAAAGGGCGATATAAAAGGAGGCTTTTATGGAGATCGAAAGAAAATATCTGATAAAAGAGATACCGTTTTCACTGGAAGCGTATCCATATAAGGAACTGGAGCAGGGGTATATCTCGACCAGCCCCGTCATCCGTATCCGAAAGGCAGATGAACAATATATTCTTACAGTAAAGTCAAGCGGATTGCTGGAACGACAGGAATTCGAGCTTCCGATGAATGAGACGGATTATAAACGGTTGCTTGGTAAGGTTGATGGAAATCTGGTGACGAAACGTCGGTATATCATCCCGCTTACGGATACAGAGGGAACAACCGGCGATAAGGAAAAGGATGCAGGACTTAAGATTGAACTGGATGTCTTTGAGGGGCTGTATCAGGGGCTGATCTATGCAGAAGTCGAATTTGGGACAAAGGAAGATGCAGATAATTTCGCAGCACCGGCTTGGTTTACTAGAGATGTATCTATGGATGGAGCGTATCATAACAGCGCATTAAGCAGTATGAATGAAGAACAGAGACTTGTATTTATGGCAAGAGTTTTCGGACATTAAGAATGGAGGCAGAAGCATGAAAGTCAGAATGTTATTTGAAACAGGATATGAAGAAGTAGAAGCATTGACCGTTGTAGATCTGTTAAGACGTGCAAAGGTTGACTGCCTTATGGTGGCAGCAGACGATCAGGATACGGTTACAGGTTCACATGGAATCACAGTAAAGATGGATGAGAAAATCAGTGAACTTGCAGATGATGCAGATATGATCGTACTTCCAGGTGGTATGCCAGGTGTGACGAATCTGATCGCAAATGAGAAGGTAAAGAATCTTGTATGCGGACAGTATGAAGCAGGAAGATATGTTGCAGCAATCTGTGCAGCACCTACTGCTTTTGGAGCATTTGGCATCTTAAAGGATAAGAAGGCTACCTGCTATCCGGGAATGGAGGCGGGACTTCATTGTGCGGAAGTATTATATGACAGTGTAGTAACAGACGGTAAGGTAATTACAAGCCGAGGTATGGGAACAGCTATTGATTTTGGCCTGAAGCTGGTTGAGATCCTGACAGATCAGGATACATCAGAGAAGCTGGCAGCAGCTATTGTTTACAAATAAGAATTATGGAATTTAAAGTTTCGGTCAGGCATATGGTAGAATTTATATACAGATGCGGCGATATTACAAGCAGCAGTAATGGGACTCTGTCAAAGGAAGCGATGAATGCAGGAAGTAAGATGCATCGGAAGCTTCAGAAAATGGCAGGGTCTTATTATGATGCAGAAGTTCCTTTAAAGATCACGATGAAGAAAGGAATTCATGATCTGGATGTTACGGTAGAGGGCAGAGCAGATGGGATCATAGATCTGAGGGGTGAAAAGAACCGAAGCAGGAAGAAGAAGGAAATTGAGCGGCAGGTGATCCGGGTAGAGGACAGATATTGGAATCGGCTGCTGCTCAAAAAAACGGAGTGTCTGGATCCGGAAGTCGATGAAGACTTCATGGAACAAAATTCTGCCGGAACGATTAGTCAGATACAGGAAATGGATGAGTCTGCAGATGTTACGATCGACGAGATTAAAGGTGTATACAGAAAACTTGCTGATATCGAAGTGCCGGAAACAGTTCATGTAGCACAGGCGATGTGCTATGCCTATATTTATGCAAAAGAGCAGTCTTTGGATCGGATCAATGTACAGATCACATATGTGAATCTGGAAAGTGAAGAAGTAAAACAATTTTTTTATGCATTTTCTTGTTCATTTCTTGAGAAATGGTTTCATGATACAGTGGATGAGATGATGAAATGGGTTGATCATGCTGTATCACATGCAAGAAGCAGAGATGCGTCAATTGCAGAGCTGGAATTTCCATATGAATATCGGAAAGGACAAAAGCAGATGGCTGCCTGTGTGTATAAGGCGATTGAAGGGGAGCGCAGATTGTTTGTGCAGGCTCCAACCGGAATCGGGAAAACGATGGCAGCGATGTTTCCTTCCGTTAAGGCATTTGCAACCGGGCTGGTATCGAAAATCTTTTATCTGACCGCAAAGACGATCGCCGGAACCGTGCCGGATCAGGCACTTACATTGCTGCGGGAACGTGGAGTGAAGTTTTCTTCCGTTATGTTGACTGCCAAAGAGAAGATATGTTTGAATGAGACGATGGAATGTGATGCAGAGCACTGCCCTTATGCGAAAGGACATTTTGACCGGGTTAATGATGCATTATTTGAATTGATCACTCAGGAGGAAAAAATGGATCGGGAGATCATCCGGGCTTATGCGGAAAGGTATCAGGTCTGTCCTTTTGAGCTGGGACTGGATGCAAGCTTGTTTGCAGATGCTATTATTGGAGATTATAACTATGTGTTTGATCCGAGAGTGAATCTGAAGCGGTTCTTTTCACAGACAGCATATGATACAGGACGGTATGTATTTCTGGTAGATGAAGCACACAATCTGGTGGACCGGGCATCGTCCATGTACAGTGCCACGCTGTATAAAGAAGATTTCCTTGCTGTAAAGAGGCTGGTAATGCCGTACAGCAAAAAACTGGCACGGAGTCTGGAATCCTGCAACCGGGAGCTTCTGGAATTGAAGAAAAAATGTCCGGAGCATGGATATCAGATCTTAAATGATATCGGGGTTCTATATCTGAAGCTGCTGCATCTTCATACGACGATGGAGGCTTTTTTAGAAGATTACAAACAGATCCCGGAACGTAAGGAGATACTGGAGTTTTATTTTGCACTTACGACATTTTTAAATATTGCGGATCTGATCGATGACAGCTATGTGATCTATGATGAGCTTAAGTCGGATGGCAGATTTATGGTTCGGTTATATTGCGTCCATCCGGCGAATAATCTGAAGCTTTGCCTGGATAAGGGTGTATCGACTGTTTTCTTTTCGGCAACGATCCTGCCGGTAAAATATTACATGGAGATGCTGTCCGATACGGTGACCGATCAGGCTATCTATATTCCTTCTCCGTTTGATCCGGAGAAACGACAGATCATGGTTGGTGTGGATGTATCTACGAAATATACCAGACGGTCTGTAAAGGAGTATAAGCGCGTGGCTGAATATATCAGGCAGTTGTTTAACGTACATTCCGGAAATTATATGGTGTTTCTGCCATCCTATAAGATGCTTCAGGAGGTCTATGAGCAGATGATAGAGGGTGATTGTTCTGGCATGGAACTGCTCTGTCAGGAACAGAACATGAAGGAGGCAGACCGGGAAGCATTTTTGGATCATTTTTCAGCGAAAAGAAATGTGGTTGCCTTTTGTATCATGGGCGGGATCTTCTCTGAGGGGATTGATCTGACCGGAGAACGGCTGATCGGATCGGTTGTAGTAGGTCCGGGACTTCCGCAGGTGTGCAATGAGAGAAAGATCATGATGGACTATTTTAATGCCAGAAAGAGTATGGAGGCATATGCTGGCTCATCGGTTGATGGTTTTAAATATGCATACCTGTATCCGGGCATTAATAAAGTATTTCAGTCAGCCGGACGCGTGATCCGGACAGAAGCGGATGCCGGAGTGATCCTGTTGCTAGATGAACGATTTGGAACCGGGGAATATAATTCGTTATTTCCGGTGGAGTGGCAGGATGCGGTCTTTGGAAATTTTGATCAGATTTCGCGGAGCATAGAACAGTTCTGGTCGAATCTTAATCTTTCCTGAAAACGGGAATATATATACAAGAATACTGGAAATTCGCATATACATGTGATAGAATGGACGCAGGCATTTTTTACAGCCTGCATGCAGTGCATGCTTTTATATAAAATTATGGAACTGTTCTGGAAAGGCAGATAGAGGAAAAATGAAAAATATTACAGTAAAAGATATTGTGAAAGCAACAGGAGGTTTCCTGCTTTGCGGCGATGAAGATACACCGATCACAGGCCTGTGTATTGATTCCAGAAAAGCACAGCCGGGAGATTTGTTTATTCCTCTGTTGGGTAATAAAGTTGATGGACATCGTTTTATTGAATCCGCTATGGAGAAAGCGTCTGCAACTCTGACATCGGAGCATGATAATGTTGTTATTTCAGAGAAGCCGTTTATCCGTGTTGATGACACGATGAAAGCACTTCAGGCAATTGGAATGGATATCCGTGACCGGTATGATATTCCGTATATCGGAGTGACAGGAAGTGTAGGAAAGACAACGACCAGAGAGATGATCGCAGCGGCTGTCAGCACAGCAAAACGCTGTTTTCAGACAAATGGAAATGAAAATTCACAGATTGGTGTACCGATGACACTTTCCAGAATGACAGATGGATATGATGCAGCGGTGATCGAGATGGGGATCAGTGAACCTGGTCAGATGGAGATATTGTCTGAGATTGTAAAGCCATCGATCTGTGTGGTGACGATTATCGGTGTTGCACATATTGAATTTATGAAAACTCAGGAGAATATCAGAAAAGAGAAGCTGTCTATTATCAATCATATGAATAAGGACGGCCTGTTGCTGTTAAATGGAGATGATCCATTACTGCGTGAGATAAAAGCGGATATGCCATGTCGGACACTTACTTTTGGTATAGATAAAATTTGTGATTTTCAGGGGTCCAATGTAAAATGTGGAGAGCAGGGCATGGAATTTGATTGTACTCATAATGGTGAGACCGTTCATGTTACCATGGATATCCTCGGAAAACATAACGTGAGAAATGCACTGGCAGGTATTGCAGTTGCATATCAGATGGGAATTCCGATAACAATTTCAGCAAAAGCCTTTGAACATTTTGAAGGACAGAGACAGAGACTCATCCATATGGAGAATCGATACACGATCCTCGATGATACCTATAATGCAAGCCCGGATTCCATGAAGGCAAGCATTGATGTGCTTTGTGATATGGACTGCGAGGGAAAAAAGATCGCAGTACTGGGAGATATGTTTGAGCTGGGAGCTGACAGTGCCAGCTATCACTATCAGATCGGAGAATACCTGCGGGACAAGAAGATCGATGAGGTTGTGGTAGTCGGAAAGGAAGCTTTGGAGATTAAAAAGGCACTGGATGTCTGCGACACAAAGTATGCAAAAACATTTTCATTTATGGATAATGAAGAAGTGGCACTTTATCTGATGGCTATTATGAGACCAGAGGATGTTGTTTTGATCAAGGGATCACACGGCATGAAAATGGACGAAATTGTCAAAATTCTTACGAATTAATTATGCAAATTATACAAAACAACCATATAAACTACCAAATTTCATAAAATTTGGTAGTTTTGTTTGTCTAAAATGACTTTGATTTTCATGAAAAAAAACACTCTGTGGTACAAAACGGAGAAAAAACAGTACTTGTATTGAAAAAAAAAGGAAAATGGAGTAATATCAATCCTAGCTTGAATAAAGAATACATACATGAATTGTTACATAAGTAAAGTGATAGAAATTAGTTTTAAAACGGAGGGTGTTAATCATGGCTACTAAGAAGACTGAAGATGCAAAAAAGGTTGTTGCAAAAAAGGCAACAGTAGAAAGCGTTGTTGCTAAAGCTGAAGCTGTAAAGAAAGCTGAAGCTGCTAAAGAAGTAAAAGCAGCAGTAAAGGCTGAGCCAGTAAAGGCAGAAGTAAAAGAAGAGAAAAAGCCAGCAGCTAAAAAGCCGGCAGCAAAGAAGCCAGCAGCTAAGACAACAGAGACAGTTTTTGTTGAATATAACAATGGACAGATCAATGTTTCTGACATTGTAGCAAAAGCAAAAGAAGCACTTGGCAATAAGGCAGTTAAGGAATTGAACGTATATTACCAGCCAGAAACAGGTATGGTATACTATACAGCTGATGGAGAATCAGGTTCTTACAGTCTTTAATCTATAAATAGTTGGAAGGGCAGCGTTCTTAACATAAGGATGCTGCTTTTTCTGTATAATTAGAAAGGAAGAAGTGAAATATGAAGATTGGTTTTATTGGCTGTGGCAATATGGCAACAGCGATCATAAAGGGAATTATCAGAAAGCAGATCATAGATGCAGAGAATATCATAGCATCTGCAAAGACGAAAGCGACACTTGACAGAGTTCAGAAAGAGCTTGGAGTAAAGGTATCAACCGATAATCTGGAGGTAACAGAAAACAGTGATATTCTGGTTCTGGCGGTAAAACCACAGTATTATCCGGAGGTGATCGCTCAGATAAAGGACGTAGTCCGTAAAGAGCAGATTGTGATCAGTATAGCACCGGGAAAAACATTAGACTGGTTACAGGAACAGTTTGAAGGAGGTGTGAGGCTTGTCCGGACAATGCCAAATACACCGGCACTGGTTGGTGAGGGTATGACAGGAGCATGTCGGAATGAATATGTTACCGATGAAGATTATGCAACAGTTCTTCAGATTCTTGGAAGCTTTGGTGAAGTAGAGACAATACCGGAAAATCTGATGGATGTATGTGTATCGGTCAGCGGAAGTTCTCCGGCATATATTTATATATTGATCGAAGCTATGGCAGATGGAGCAGTGGCAGATGGTATGCCAAGAGCACAGGCATATAAATTTGCAGCACAGTCCGTGCTTGGAAGTGCAAAGATGGTACTTGAAACGGGAAAACATCCGGGTGAATTAAAGGATCAGGTCTGCTCACCTGGCGGAACAACGATAGAAGCTGTTCGCGTTTTAGAAGAAAAAGGCTTCCGTTCCTCCGTGATCGAAGCAATGAAAGCCTGTGTCCGCAAAGCTCGCGGAATATAACAGCCGCTATAAAAGCCTGTGCTTGTGGTAGCTATAACTTTATTTCGCAGAACACTTGCATTTGATTCTTACGTAGCTGTCATACAAACAAATCCGCTGTGCTATATTACACTGTTATGAAGCAACCCTTGTCCGAGGCCGGTACTTAAGCTGCGTCTTTTGCAGCTTTATGTACCGCTGCTCGAGGACTAGAACGAAAGTGTTTTGCGTAATAACAGGTGTGGTATAGCACAGCGGATTTATTTGTATGACAGGTAGATGTTATAAGGCGGTGTCACCGTGTTCGCCGGTACGGATACGGATGACATCGGCAACATCATAGACGAAGATCTTGCCGTCACCGACTTTTCCGGTTGATATCTTTTCACATACCTTAAAGATGATGTTATCGGCAACATCATCCTTGACGATGGTTTCAATCTTGATCTTCGGAATCAGGTTGACCACATATTCACTTCCACGGTATGTTGTTTTATAACCCTTCTGATTACCATATCCCATAATATTTGATACAGTAGCACCGGTGGATCCGCATTCGTCCAGAATGGCTTTTACATCATCCAGTTTTTCAGAACGGACAATAATTGATAATTTCTTCATGTATAACCCTCCATTCTATACATATATAACTAAAGATATGATACCATATTCTCGGTTTCATTTCTACAAGTGGAACAGAATGGGAGATTTTGTATATTATCTGAAGAAAGAACAGGAAAACAGGGAGGAATGAGAGTAGCTGTACTTAATTTAATTAATCGAGGGTGGCAATAAGAAAATTATTTAGAAAAATTTAACCGTTTTACCAGAAATAATACTGTTTTCATATGGGTGGAATCTGTGGTATCATGTAGCAGAGTTATATCATTTAATATAGATAGCTGTTTTAGACAGGAAACAAAAGTATGGAGGATGAAAATGTCTGATTATAGAAATGATGATGAAAATAAAGAACTGACCAGTCAGACGGTGGCTGATGATCATAAAACAGAAGATAAGCATGAGGATGAATACGAGAAATATTGTTATCTCTGCAGAAGACCGGAAAGTGTTGCCGGAAAGCTGATCGATATGCCGGGCAATATACATATCTGTGCAGACTGTATGCAGAAGACCTTTGATAATCTGAATCAGGGCGGATTTGGCGGAATGCAGTTCCTGGATCTCTCCAATCTTTCCAATATGGGAAATATTGATATGAGCAGACTGATGGGAATGAATGATATACCGGATAAACAGAAGGTGAAGAAGAAAGCGGCAAAGCCGAGGAAAAAAGAGCAGGAAATGACACTTGCAACGATCCCTGCACCGCATAAGATCAAAGCAATGTTAGATGAATATGTGATCGGTCAGGAATATGCCAAGAAGGTAATGTCTGTTGCAGTATATAACCATTATAAGCGTGTACTGACAGATTCCATGGATGATATCGAGATTGAGAAATCCAATATGCTGATGGTAGGGCCGACAGGCTGTGGTAAGACTTATATTGTAAAAACGATCGCAAAGCTGTTGAATGTACCGCTTGCGATCACAGATGCGACCACACTTACGGAAGCCGGTTATATCGGTGATGACGTAGAAAGCGTATTGTCAAAGCTGTTGGCAGCCGCTGATAATGATGTTGAAAAAGCAGAAAAGGGAATCGTATTTATCGATGAGATCGATAAGATCGCAAAGAAGCAGAACAGCAACAGCCGTGATGTGAGTGGAGAATCCGTTCAGCAGGGCTTGTTAAAGCTGTTGGAGGGCGCAGATGTTGAGGTTCCGGTTGGTTCCGGAAGCAAGAATGCAATGGTTCCTATGACAACGGTCAATACAAAGAATATTTTATTTATTTGTGGCGGGGCATTCCCGGCAATCGAAGATATCATTAAAGCAAGATTGAATAAACAGTCCTCGATCGGTTTCCGCGCAGATCTGAAGGACAAATACGACAAGGATCCGAATATCTTAAAGAAGGTGACCAACGAGGATCTCAGGGAATTCGGTATGATACCGGAATTTCTTGGAAGACTGCCTGTCTTATTCACATTGGATGCGTTAGATAAGGATATGTATATCAAGATCTTAAAGGAACCGAAGAATGCAATCCTGAAACAGTATAAGAAGCTGCTGGCACTGGATGAGGTAGATCTTCAGTTTGATGATTCTGCATATGAAGCGATCGCAGAAAAAGCACTTGAAAAGAATACAGGAGCAAGAGCGCTTCGGGCGATCATTGAGGAATTCATGCTGGATATCATGTATCAGATCCCAAGAGATGATAGCATTGGCAGGGTGATCATAACCGGAGATTATGTAAATGGCAAGGGCAATCCGATCATCGAGCTTCGTGGTGTAGAGCCGATGCAGATCGAGGCCTGTGCGACAAAACAATCATAATAATTGATGCAATAAGAAAAAATACTGTAATTAATAAGGTTTAAAGATTGTATACAGAAAATATACGGTCTTTAAGCCTTTATTATATTGGATCATAATTTTTAGATCGTGAGATGGTATTGCAGAGCAGAAATGGAACATTACCGGAATTTTTGAATGTGTTGTATTGCAGCGGCACCAGTATGTAAATGGTTATCTCTGGGTAAGATAAAAGAAAAATACAGATGTATTGCAGAAAGATGATCAGGGACTCTTCCGATGCTGATACCGCAGTCTTGTATCAAGGTAGTCCTTGATGGTCGCAGAATCCTGTGATACTATGAAAAAAAGCGAAAAGGAGCAGGGCATGTTTAAAAAGAGATTATTACGAACCTGTAAAAATGTAATGGCTGCAGCTATCTGCATTTCTCTTGCGGTTGGATTATCTGCCTGTGGGGAGACACAGGGAGAGCGCAGACATCTGAATGACAAAAACGATACAACGGAAAATACAGAGAGGGCGCAGGAGTCTTTCTCCGAGGATGCGCTGAAGGAGCAGCAGGAATTTGAACAGTATCTGGATGATTATTTTAAGGATGTTGTTACGGACGACACGCTGACTTATAATTATACGATCAAGGATGGTGCGGATTACGGTCTGGAAGAACCGGAGGTCACACTGGGAGATCCGGGAATGACAGCAGAGGAGATCGAACAGGATAAAGAAGAGTTTGAAGGCTGGGTAAAGAAGCTGGATGCTATTGACCGTTCCTGCCTGACAGAGGATCAGAAGCTGACCTATGATGTACTGGATGAGTATTTTGAAGTGTCTGCGGGAATTTTTGATAATGTATATCTGTATGAGCCATTTTCCCCGATGCGTGGACTTCAGGCCAATATTGCAACGAATTTCACAGATTACCGGTTTGATGACAAGGAAGATGTGGAACGCTATATCGAACTGATTGGTCAGATTCCGGATTATTTTGCAGAGTATCTGGATTTTGAACGGGAAAAGTCAGAAAAGGGTTATTTTATGAGTGATGCAGTCTGTGATAAAGTCATCAGTCAGTGCCAGGATTTTGTTGCAGATAAGGAAAATCATTTTATGGTAACAACATTTAATGATAATATCGATGCGCTTGACTTTCTGACGGATGAGGAAAAGGCAGAATATAAGGAGGCTAATAAGCAGGCAGTTGAGAATTTCCTGCTTCCGGCATTTGAGAATGTTGCAGAGGTGCTTTCCGGTCTGAAGGGAACCGGAACCAATGATGGTGGTATCTGCAACTATGATGGTGGCAAGGAATATTATGAATATCTGCTGAAAAATTTTGCAGGAACAGCCAAATCGCCGGAAGAGGTAATCGATATGCTGGATACAGAGCTTCAAAAACTCATGGTATCGTTATATCAGTATTATTTGGGAAATCAGGCGGCATATGAATATTTTGCTGCCAATTATGATTCAATATTTGCGGAAACCGATCAGATGACAGCTTCGGAAATGGTCGATAAAATGATGGAAACGGCATCAGAGCATTATCCGGATGCAGGAACGATAAACTATAAGGCAGAGGCGCTGGATAAGAACCTCGAAACGATCATGGATGATGTACTGGCTTATTATATGGCGCCGGCAATCGATGATCCGGATAATAATCTGATCCGGGTGAATGGTCTGCATACGGATGGCATGTGGACGACACTGGCACATGAGGGATATCCGGGTCATATGCTGCAAAATGCTTATTATATGTCAACGGATCCAGAGCCGGTCCGGACTTTGATGAACTTCTTAGGATATAAAGAAGGCTGGGCGATGTATGCATGTTATGATTCTTTATATTACTATGAGTATGAGGAACCGGAATATGGAGACACCATTGCAGCCCTTTACCAGTTGAATGATGAGATGAGTTATCTTATGATGGGAAGAGTGGATCTGGGAATCAATTATGAGGGATGGACGTTGCAGGATACAGCCGATTATCTGACAAAGAATGGAATGGATGGCAGTGCTGCACAGGAGCTGTACACGACAATGGTCGGAGATCCGGCAGTATATCAGAGTTATTCGACCGGATATTATGAAATGAAAGAACTGCGGGATTATGCAGAAGAGAAAATGGGAGATGACTTTGACCTGAAAACATTTAACACGATTATTCTGGAAACAGGTCCATGTCAGTTTGATATACTGAAGGAACAAGTGGATAAGAAGCTGCAGGGGCCGATCATATAACAGGTGCAAAAAAAGGTATAGAAAGAAATCAGACGGAATAGACTGTATACGAAAAGCATACGATGGGAATCAAAATGGAATGTGAAAATGTAGCGTACAGGGAAGATTATGCAGACTATCTGATTGAATACAACGAAGAGCGGGAAGCTGTTTTAGATATTTACAGAGAAAACGGCTGCCTGCTCTTTATTGATGAGCGGTTTGCTGTTTTATACAGGGAGAAGCCGGAGGATTATATGCAGATCTTTTCCAGACTGGAATATACACTTTTCCCCAAATTGTATGGGCTGATGGATACCAGTAGTGTAGAAGCAGTCGGAGCTGTGAATATACAGCAGGAATCGATCCTTGGACTTACCGGAAAGGGAATTCTGATCGGAATTATTGATACCGGGATTGATATTCGGAATGATCTGTTTCTGGATGCTGCCGGAAATACAAGAATTATTGCAGCATGGGATCAGTCCGTGCCGGGACCGTCAGATCAGGAAGAAAATCCCGGATATGGAACGGTATATCAGCAGGAGGATATTAATGAAGCCATACGAAATGAAGCGGATATCCTGACAGATGCAAATGGACATGGAACCTTTCTTGCAGGGATTGCAGCAGGAAAACGGACAGCTGATTTCACAGGAGTGGCGCCGGAAGCAGAATATGTGATTGTAAAATTAAAGCAGGCAAAGAATAATCTGCGAGGATTATATGGTGTGCCGGAGGACGTAGAAGCATATCAGGAAAATGATATTATGATGGGGGTAGCATTTCTGCGGAGACAGGCAAGCAGACTTCGGAAAAATATATCGATCCTGATTGGAGTTGGTTCGAACAGTGGGAGCCATACTGGTTCTTCTGCATTAGAAGCACTGCTTTCAAATGTTGGTATCATGACCGGAGTCGCTGTGTCCGTTCCGGCAGGAAATGAGGGAATTGCAGGGCATCATTTCAGAGGCAGAATCGAAGGGGGAAGCACTTATACGGAAATGGAGATTAATGTTACGGGAAATAACAGCTTTACACTTGAAATCTGGGGAGCGGTTCCCAATACATATTCTGTGGCATTTGAGATTCCGGGTGGGGAGTTTGTAAGTCAGATTACTCCCCGCTTTGATAAAAGTGAAGTCATACGTCCGGTTTTTGGTGGTGGGATCATATATATCGATTATTTTCTTGTGGAGGATCAGTCGGGAGAAGAACTGATCATGATGCGCTTTTTTGATCCGCCAAATGGTCTGTGGCGGATCCGGGTATATGGAAGCGGTGATACGGAGAAGACCTTTCATGCATGGCTGCCGATCACGGCATTTCTTTCCCCGGATACCCGGTTTATAAGACCAACGCCTGAAACAACGCTTGTGAATCCGGCTACAGGAGTAGTTCCGATGGGAGTGGGGGCATATGATCATTATTCGGATACACTGTTTCTGGATGGAAGCAGGGGATATACGGCGGCAGATGATATCAAGCCGGATTTTGTTGCTCCGGGTGTTGATGTATATGGTCCGGGCAGAGCAGGAACATTTGTCAGGAAAACGGGTACTTCTGTTGCAGCAGCGCATTGTGCCGGGTGTGCGGCATTAATCCTGCAATGGGCAAGAGACCGGGATCTGGCACGGTTTGTAAATGGAAATCAGATCCGTAATTATTTTATTCGGGGAGCAGTTCGTCCGGGAACGGCAGGAAGTCCGTTTTCATATGTCATGAACGATACAGAGGGATATCTGTTTGCAAGGGAATATCCGAACCCGGAGTGGGGCTATGGAATCCTGAATGTGTATAATACCTTTGATTCGCTCCGGACCTGACACTGCAAATGTAACAAAAATGTAAAAGATTTATAATTTTTCGTAAAATGATTTTACAGATTTTGTGCGGTGTATTATACTATAAGACGTGTTTGTAACCAACAGGTAAAGGGCATGTATAAAATGTGCCAGAATGGATAATAATAGTCGGAGGTACATATGGATAAAAAGATTCATACGGATAACTCAGAAATATTTGAAACAGAAGATATAGATGAAGTAAGTGGGATCATAGAGACAGAAGATATAGATGAAACCGAGCCGGAAGAGACAGATCAGACAGATGTTCCGGAAACGGATGAAGTTCCTGCAAAGAAACGGTTCTGGAGGAAGGATAATATACTGAAGATCATAGTTGCAGTGCTTGCTGTACTTATCATATGTGAATATACCTTCTTTGGTGTGTTCTTTCAGACAAATAAAGCAAAATATGAAAAGGCAAAGCAGGAGACGCAACAGGAAGAGAGTTCTACTGAGGAGAAGAAAGTAAATATTGTTACAGAAGAGCCTTTGCCAACTACAAATATTAATGACGATTCCGAGAATGAAGAAGAAATAGAAGTAACATCGGAATATAATACCTATGATTCACACACATCTTACTCTACGGAAGCCTCTACGACGTATGAGGTAACAACGGCAGCGGGAACCGAAGATGAACTTCCGGTTGTAACGACCGAGGAACAGAAGCCGATCGTAACCGAAGAGCCGTCAACGGAAGAAAAGACGACAGAAGAGAAGACAACCGAGGAGGAGACAACCGAAGAGAAGACGACTGAGGAAAAGACGACGGAAGAACGTACGACCGAGGAAAAGACAACCGAAGAAAAGACGACAGAAGAGCGTACAACGGAAGAGAAAACGACGGAAGAGAAGACAACGGAGGCTACGACAGAAGCTACAACGGATCCATCCACAAAAGCAGATCAACCGATCGACCTTCCATTTATTCCGGCAGAATAAGAATATAAATAAAAAGCAGTCCAGTCTGGATGGTGAAGAACAGAGCACCGGAGACTGAACTGCTTTTTTAATTGGTATGCTGTTCCAGATATTCCTCTAAACAAAGATGCTTCTGGTACATTTCTGTAGCAGCTTCAACACCAACATAGCGGTAATGCCAGGGTTCATAAGAGATTTCTGTTATATCGGATTTATCTGCCGGATAACGGAGGATGAAGCCGTATTTATAACAGTTTGCCATCAGCCATTGCTGGGTGGCGGTATCTTCCTGGGAGGAATCCAGCTCCTGGTTGCCAATGGAACAGATATCAACGGTAAGGCCGAGCTGGTGTTCGCTGGTACCGGGATAGGCAACCCAGGTAGCAGCAAGGGCTGTAGCATCATCTTCGCTGTAACCCTGCTCCAGATAAGAATTCTTTTTATTTGTATAGAGCCGTTCCTGTGTTTCATTTGTACGGTAGGAAGAGCAGATCAGAGGGTCAAGACCTTCGGCTCTTGCATCGTCCATCATTTTTTGAAGCCCGTCATAAGCACGGCGGTCGATCGACTGATCGTTTCGCAGTTCGACCAGATCAACGGTCCAGTCGGCTGGCAGGGTATGAGACATATTGACCAGTGTCAGCAGCCCGTTGTTTTTTGCTTCTGTTGCGGAGGCAAGCGTTTGTAAAACGGATGCAGTATCAAAGGAAGAATAGCTGCCGGAGGATGCTTTGGTTTTCTCGGTGGAATCTTCGGAGACAGAAATCTGTTCTGTTGTGATGGGACTGGAGTCTGACTGGGAGACCTGTTCCTGAAGTTTCATTTTTTTTGCCTTTCCTGCAAGGATTACAAGTATCAGTAACAGTATATAGATGATCCCCAGAATTATGACCTTCTTTTTCTTAATTACAGTTCCAAATATATGCAACATGATGTTCGCTCCTTTGTCTTTTGTTTATGTACAGAAGGATACGCCACAGAAGCATACAAAAATTCTCAAAAAAGCATCGTTTTTGCATATTTATCATCTTTCTTTTTTATTTTGCAATGGTATAATGGGGAAGATACATTAGAAAATGATGAGGAATAACTGTGAAGAAAATAGAACATTTAATTACGGTAGTCTATCCGGGCTCCATTGCAGAAGAGATGGAAATAGAACCGGGTGATTATCTGCTTGCAATCAACGATAAAGAAATAAAAGATGTATTTGATTATCGTTATATGATCAAAGATGAATATATAGAGGTGTTGATCCGTAAATCATATGGAGAAGAATGGCTGCTTGAGATCGAGAAGGATTATGATGATGATCTTGGGATGGAATTTGAAAACGGTCTTATGAGCGATTATCGTTCCTGTACCAATAAATGCATGTTCTGTTTTATTGATCAGATGCCGCCGGGGATGAGAGAGACACTTTATTTTAAGGATGATGATTCCCGGTTGTCTTTTTTGCAGGGCAATTATATCACGCTTACAAATATGACAGATGAGGATGTGGATCGTATCATCAAGATGCAGCTTGCACCGATCAATATATCGGTTCAGACGACCAATCCGGAGCTTCGCTGCAAGATGTTGCATAATCGTTTTGCAGGTGACCGGCTGAAATATCTGGATCGTCTTTTTGAAGGGCATGTAGAGATGAATGGGCAGATCGTTCTCTGCAAGCGTGTAAATGACGGGGCAGAGTTGGAACGGAGTATCCGGGATCTTGGAAAGTATCTGCCATTTATGCGGAGTGTATCCGTTGTTCCTGCCGGACTTACGAAATTCCGAAAAGGTTTGTACCCATTAGAATTATTTACAAAGGAAGAAGCGGGACAGGTTATCGATCTGATCGAGAGTTATCAGAAAAAATTCTATGAAAGGTATTCGCTTCATTTTATTCATGCAAGTGATGAGTGGTATATAACGGCCGGACGGGAATTTCCGGAAGCAGAACGCTATGATGGTTATATCCAGCTTGAAAATGGCGTTGGAATGATGCGTTTGTTTTTAGAGGAATTTGATGAAGCCTATCAGGAGCTGCTGGCTTCACCGGAATATCAGGAACAGAAAGGAACATTCCGCCGTACGATCTGTATGGCAACCGGAAAACTGACATATAGTACGGTTGTAGACTTTGCAGCAAGGCTGATGCAGGCATATCCAGGACTTACGATCCGTGTATATTGCATCCGGAATGACTTCTTTGGAGAAACAATCACAGTATCCGGACTGATCACAGGCATTGATCTGACGACCCAGTTAAAAGAGCGGCAGGCAGCAGGAGATGATCTGGGAGAAGCGCTGCTCATTCCATCGAATATGCTGCGAATGGGAGAACAGGTATTTTTAGATGATATGACAGTTGCACAGGTAGAGAAGCAGTTGGGCTTAAAGGTGGTACCGATCGAATCCGGAGGTGCAGATTTTATACAGGCAGTCATCGATCCTTCCTATTCGATGGATCGAAACAATGAAACCGTTGGATATATTCAGGCATTTGATGATACAGAAGAGTAAAAAAGATGCTCTTTTTGGGTAATTGTAATTTCATTCTATAGTGGTACAATGTGAGCAAAAATTTTGGTACAGAAATATCAGAGAAAATGAATGGAGGATACGTATGAAACAGTTAATGCTCAAACCAACGATTTATAAGTATGACACATGTAAGGAATTTGCTGATGAATTCCATATCGAAAAAGGTGATCTGGTAATTACAAATGAATATATCTATGAACCGTTTTTTGGAAAGATGGATCTGGAATGTGATGTTATCTTTCAGGAAAAATATGGTGCAGGTGAGCCTTCAGATGATATGGCGGAGGCAATTTATAAGGATATAAAGGGTGAACATAAAAGAATTATAGCAATCGGTGGAGGAACGGTAATTGATATTTCAAAGCTGTTTGCATTAAAGTATGTATCCCCGATTCTTGATCTGTATGATGGCAAGCTTCCGATAGAAAAAGATAAAGAACTGGTACTGGTCCCAACTACCTGTGGAACCGGTTCAGAGGTAACAAATATAGCGATCCTTGCATTAAACAGCAGGGGAACGAAAAAGGGACTGGCAGTCGATGAGATGTATGGAGATTCTGCGGTCCTGATACCGGAGCTGTTAAAGGGCCTTCCGTTCCGCTTCTTTGCAACCAGTTCGATCGATGCCCTTGTCCATGCTGTAGAGTCCAGTTTGTCTCCGAAAGGAAATGAATATACACGTATGTTTGGCTATAAGGCGATCGATATGATCCTTCATGGATATATGGAGATCCGTGAGAAAGGACCGGAGGCAAGAATTCCATTGTTAGACCGTTTCCTTGTAGCTTCAAACTACGCCGGAATCGCATTTGGCAATGCTGGCTGTGCGGCAGTACATGCCTTAAGCTATCCGCTTGGAGCAACCTATCATGTTGCGCATGGAGAATCGAACTATGCCATGTTTACCGGAGTCATGAAGAATTATATGGAGATCAGACAGGATGGAGAAATTGCAAAATTAAATGCATTTATTGCAGATATCCTTGGCTGTGATGTCGAAAATGTCTATGAGTCTCTGGAGGATCTTTTAAATATTCTGATTCCAAAGAAAGCATTGCATGAATATGGGGTAACGGAGCAGGATCTTGTCGAATTTACCGATTCCGTTATGACGAATCAGGGCCGTCTGATGGCGAATAACTTTGTAGAACTTGACCGGGACAGAGTTTACAAGATATATAAAGAACTCTTTTAATCCGGACGGAGCCTAGGCGGGCATAGAGAAAAAAGGAAGATGGAACATCATCTTCTTTTTTATTACACAGATCAGACATAATTCTACGGAGTTCTGCTTGGAAAATGTCGAGATGGTACAAAATTGTTCCACAGAGGCGAAAAGCTGTCGCAACTTGCGGAGAGAAGTATATTCCAAAGCAGGTATCATAGAGATATAATGTTGTCCAAGGCAGAAGAGCAGGAGGGACATTATGAATTATGTAAAAATAATGATAGTAAAGCGCGACAAAAGAGAAGTGGAACAGCTTGTATCTATCGTGAAGTCGATTCCGGGGTATGAAGTTTCGGGGATATGTGACAGTGGACAGGAAGCCGTGAAGAAGATTCTGGAACGGGAACCGGATGTTGTGATCATGGATGAGGTTTTGCCGGGCAAAGATATACTGGAGATAACAGAAGAAATCATGCACTATAAGAATCTGAAGAATACAAGGATTCTTCTGTGCGGATCGAAAACACATAAAGAATATCTGGACTTCATCTACTATAAGATCGCAGACCGCCTTGTATTGCGAATTCTTGATGTGCCATATGATGAACGAAAGATCCGGGAGATTATTGAGGATGTTATGAAGGCTAAAAGAAATGATAATTATCAGAAATTGGTGGAAACAGGTTCGGATGGAACCATGCTGGAAGCTGTAGTGACTGATATCATACATGAGATTGGCGTCCCTGCACATATAAAAGGATATCAGTATCTTCGCAGTGCGATCCTGATGGCAGTTCACGATATGGACATCCTGAATTCAATTACAAAGCAGTTGTACCCATCGATTGCAGAGGAATATGGAACGACAGCCTCCAGAGTGGAACGTGCGATCCGTCATGCAATCGAGGTTGCCTGGGGTAGAGGCAGTATGGATACGATCAATGAATTATTTGGATATACGATCCATGCGGGAAAGGGCAAACCGACAAATTCGGAATTTATTGCATTGATTGCAGACAAAATTCGACTGGATAATCGCAGTATGCTTCAGAAAACGGAGTATTCCCTGCAAAGTATTTCTTAGAAATATGGTGCATTCCATCAGGTGACGACGAAATATGTCGAAAAATGGATAAAAATTCACTTATCAGAGGGGGTTCTGTGAACCTGGTAAGTTCTTGACATTTGTCGAAATCACAAATATACTTTAGAAACAGTCGATTTTTCAAACAAAAAAGATTAAGGGGGATTGAATAATGAACAATCAAGAAATCAGTATTATTATTGCTGATAGCGACTGTGAATTAATAGCACGTCAGCTTACAGCAGCGAACACAAGAACAGGGATGAGGGTTCTTGATAAGGTAAGTGATGGGGAGAGTGCGATCGAATCAATAAAAAAATATCAGCCAGATGTTGTACTTTTAGATATCTGTCTTCCGGTTCTGGATGGATTAGGGGTAATGGAACAGATCCGGGAATCAGGCGAATGCCCAGATACATTATTTGTCATTGTAACATCGGTTGGTTCGCAGAGACTGATACGGTGCGCGTTCGAACTGGGGGCATCTTTTTATGTATTGAAACCATATAATTCTGAGCAGCTCATTGCAAGAATTCATCAGATTTACAACAGAAGAAAAGAGGTACAGACTGAGATCTCAAAAGATCTGATCTGCATCCAGAATAGAGAGGGACTGTCTGGTGCAGCGAATAATATTGAGAGTGATGTAACGGATATTATCAGGGATATAGGAATTCCGGCTAATATAAAGGGTTATCAATATATTCGTGAAGGAATCATTATGGCAGTAAACGATGTCAATATGTTGAATTACATAACGAAGCTTTTATATCCGACGATTGCAAAGAAATATAAAACGACATCATCCAGCGTAGAACGTGCGATTCGTCATGCGATCGAGGTTGCATGGAGCAGAGGACAGATCGATGTGATCAATGATATTTTTGGATATACGGTGAATGCTGGTAAAGGAAAACCAACGAATTCAGAATTTATTGCACTGATCGCAGATAAGCTCCGGATCGAATATCGAAAAAGAGCATGATGTGTATAAAAAGTTCCTTGTTTGTTGACGTATAATGAGAGAAACGTGTATAATAGATAAGGTGCTGAAATAAAAAATGGAAATCCTGTATAAGACAGGGATCCTAATAAATAAAAAAACAAAACAGAGCGCCATGGGGGCTCTGTTTTTTGCTGTAAAGGAAGAAGAAATGATAGAAACAGTAGCGTCAGCAGATATGCTGATCGATGAGGTAATGCGGGTAAAGAAAAATCGTCTGGCTCCCGATTTTGCCACAGGAAAAGAAAAAAGATTAAGTATTGTATCCGGTGTACATGGAGATGAAGTGGCAGGACAGTATATCTGCTATGAGGTGATCCGACGGATCAAAAAGGATTTTGATAAATTAAAAGGAATCGTGGACATATATCCGTTTATTAATCCAATGGGCTTAGAAGCACAGGTGAGAGATGTTCCCGTGTTTGATATTGATATGAACACATTGTTTCCGGGTTCTACAGAAGGAACGGTCGGGGAGTATACGGCGGCACTTGTGCTGCAGGATATTAAAGGTTCAGATATCTGCGTCGATCTGCATTCCAGCAGTGTATATTTAAAAGAGCTGCCACAGGTACGGGTAAATTCGGACATTGCAGATGATATCCTGCCATATGCTGCAAGAATGAATACCGATGTTGTATGGGTGCATCCATCCTCTACCGTTATGGAAGGAAGCCTTGCATACTCGTTAAATGAGATCGGAGTTAAGAGTATGGTCGTAGAATCCGGTGTCGCACTTATGATCGATTACGACTATGCAGATCAGATTGTTGAGGGCCTGTTTTCATTGATGGAATATATGGGAATCTGGGATGGCTGTGCTTATAATACACATATGCCGAAGATCGCCAGAGATACGGATGTCTCTTTTGTGAATGCGGAGAGCAGTGGAATCTTTATACCAAAGGTAAAGCACTCAGGCGTAGTTGAAAAGGGAGATGTGATCGGACAGATCGTCAATGTACTGACCGGTTCTGTCGAAGAGACGATCCTGTCACCAAGAAGAGGCGTGGTATTCTCACTTCGTGCTTATCCGGTGATCGAGGAAGGTTCGCTGGTTGCCAGAATATTTGGAGGTGTGACAAATAATGCGTAAAGAGATTATATATACGATGAACACCGCCTATCGTGGAGAATATTCCATTAAAGGCTTCAGCTTCGGAACAGGAGAAAAGGCGGCATGTATCATGGGCGCTATGCGCGGAAATGAATTCCAGCAGTTATACATCTGCTCCCTGCTGTCAAAAAAATTAAGTGAACTTGAGACAAGAGGAGCAATCGTATCGGGAAAACAGATACTGCTGATTCCATCCTTAAATTACAGTTCCTTTAATGTCGGTAAGAAATACTGGATCTCTGATAATTCTGATGTGAACCGTGCTTTTCCGGGAAATCCGGAAGGACAGGCGACCAGCAGGATAGCGGCAGCGGTTATGGATCATGTAAAAGATTATGCGTATGGAATACAGTTTGCAAGCTTTTATATGGATGGAGAATTTATCCCGCATGTCAGAATGATGGAGACTGGAAAGCAGAGTACCAGTCTGGCCAATCTGTTTGGTCTTCCTTATGTTCTGACAGCAGAACCGAGGGCATATGATAAGGCAACTTTAAATTATAACTGGCAGATCGGAGGAACCGAGGCGTTTTCTGTGTATTCCGGTGTGACGGAGAAGATTGACAGTGAGAGTGCAGCACATGCGGTTTCAGCGGTACTCCGATTCCTGACCAGAATGGGAATCATCCGGTACAACTGTCATGCAGGTTATATATCGACTGTTCTTGATGAGGAGGAACTGCTGTCTGTAAAGTCAGATAAATCCGGTGGTTTTTTAAAGCGGTTTGTAAGTCCGGGAGATGAAGTGGTTCGGGGAAATGTTATTGCAAATGTTATAAATCCGATGACCGGAGAGATCGCAGCCGATATTTACGCACCGACAGATGGAATTATTTTCTATGCGCAGAATGCACCGATGATCTATCAGAATTCAGTGGTATTCAAGCTTATCCGCAGACTGCACAATTAAAGATGGCTGTTTTGAGGTTTATTCGGTAAACAGCAACAATTTAAAAAGAAAAGCTGAAAAAAGCTATTCAATGAATTTCAAAAGTGGTATCATAGGCGTTGTGAAACGCTTGTAATAATATGAATTCCCGAAATATGGGAAAAAACATATGATAAAAATGGAGGTTTTTATGAGCACAGTTAAGAGAGTTTATGTTGAAAAGAAGCCTGACTATGCAGTTAAGGCAAAGGAACTTCATGACGAGATCAAGAACTATCTGAATATCGATGCCGAGTATGTAAGAGTACTGGTTCGTTACGATATTGAGAATCTGTCTGAAGAAACATACAAAAAAGCACTGGTTACAGTATTTTCAGAGCCACCGATCGATATGATCTACGAGGGAGATAATCTTCCAATGGCAGATACAGATAAGGTATTTTCTGTTGAGTTCCTTCCGGGACAGTTCGATCAGAGAGCAGATTCAGCAGAACAGTGTGTTAAGCTTTTAAATGAAGATGAAGATCCTATCATAAAGACAGCCACAACATATATTTTATCCGGTAATGTAACGGATGAGCAGTTAAAAGCAGTTATGGAATACTGTATCAACCCGGTAGATTCCAGAGCCTGTGGTATGGAGATCCCTGAGACACTTGTTACCGAGTATGATGAACCGGCCGATGTTATTATCTTTGATGGTTTTAAGGATATGGCTGAGGACAAGTTAAAGGAGTTATATGATTCCCTCGGACTTGCGATGACATTTAAGGATTTCCTTCATATCCAGAAGTATTTCAAGGGTGAAGAGAAGCGTGATCCATCTATGACAGAGATCCGTGTGCTGGATACATACTGGTCTGATCATTGCCGTCATACCACATTCTCAACAGAGCTTACAAATGTTGAATTTGATGATGGTGATTATAAGGATATGCTTGAGAAGACATTTGATGCTTACCGGGCAGAGATGAAAGAAATGTATAAGGACAGAGATGATAAGTTCATCTGTCTGATGGATATAGCCCTTATGGGTATGAAGCAGTTAAAGGCAGCAGGCAAATTAGACGATATGGAAGTATCCGATGAGATCAATGCCTGCAGTATCATCGTTCCTGTAGAAGTAGACGGTGAGACAGAGGAATGGCTCGTATTCTTCAAGAATGAGACACATAACCACCCAACTGAGATCGAACCGTTTGGTGGTGCTGCTACTTGTCTTGGTGGTGCGATCCGTGATCCGTTGTCAGGTAGAGGATATGTATATCAGGCTATGCGAGTAACCGGAGCAGCAGATCCTACAAAGTCTTTAAAGGATACTCTTCCTGGAAAGCTTCCACAGAGAAAGATCGTTACGACCGCAGCAGCAGGTTACAGCTCATATGGTAACCAGATCGGTCTTGCAACAGGACTTGTAAATGAAATATATCATCCGGATTATGTAGCAAAGAGAATGGAGATCGGAGCAGTTATGGGTGCAGCTCCAAGACGTGCGGTAAAACGTCTGAATTCTGATCCGGGAGATAAGATCATCCTTCTCGGCGGACGTACCGGTCGTGACGGTTGTGGTGGAGCAACCGGATCATCCAAGGCACATAACAGCCAGTCTCTTGAGACCTGTGGTGCAGAAGTACAGAAGGGTAATCCTCCAACAGAGAGAAAGATCCAGCGACTGTTCAGAAGAGAAGAAGTTGCTTCTATCATAAAGAAATGTAATGACTTTGGTGCCGGCGGTGTATCCGTAGCGATCGGAGAACTTGCACCTGGTCTGGTTGTAGATCTGGACAAGGTTCCAAAGAAATATGCAGGTCTGGATGGAACAGAGCTTGCTATTTCAGAATCTCAGGAGCGTATGGCTATCGTAGTAGATCCAAAAGATGTAGATACGATGCTTAAGTATGCGGATGAAGAGAATCTGGAAGCCGTTGTTGTAGCAGAAGTAACAGAAGAACCAAGACTGGTTCTGACATGGAGAGGAAAAGAGATCGTAAATATCTCCCGTGCATTCCTTGATACAAACGGCGCACATCAGGAAACAGATGTTAAGGTAGAGATTCCTGCAAAGGCAGATAATTATTTCGATTCTGTAAAAGAACCGGAAGATGTAAAGAAAGCATGGATCGACACATTGTCAGATCTGAATGTATGCTCACAGAAGGGCCTTGTTGAGATGTTCGACAGCTCAATCGGAGCAGGCACAGTAACGATGCCATATGGTGGAAAGTATCAGCTTACACCGACACAGACAATGATCGCAAAGCTTCCTGTTATGAAGGGTAAGACCGATACGATCACAATGATGAGTTATGGATTTGATCCATATCTGTCAAGCTGGAGCCCATATCATGGTTCTGTATATGCAGTTGTAACATCTGCAGCAAAGATCGCAGCAGCCGGTGGTGATGTTTCAAAGATCCGTCTGACTTTCCAGGAGTATTTCAAGAGACTCGGAACAGATCCATACAGATGGGGTCAGCCATTTGCAGCCCTGCTTGGTGCATATGATGTTCAGGTCGGACTTGGACTTCCATCTATCGGGGGTAAAGACAGTATGTCAGGAACCTTCAATGATATCGATGTTCCTCCGACACTGGTTTCCTTTGCAGTTGATGTTGCAAGTTACATGAACGTAGTAACACCGGAGCTTAAGAAAGCAGGCAATGTGCTTGTTAAGCTTGATATAGAAAAAGATGAAAATGATATCCCGGTATATCAGAATGTACTTGCCATGTACGATCTGTTACATCAGGCAATCCTTGCAGACAAGGTAGAATCTGCTTACGCTGTAGGATTTGGTGGTATGATCGAAGCTGTCAGCAAGATGGCATTTGGTAATAAACTGGGTGTAGATATTGATACCTGTATTACAAAGAGAGAACTGGTTTCCAAGGATTATGGTTCAATCATCCTTGAAGTGAAGCCGGAGAATGTAAATACACTTGGTATTCCGGTTAAGAAGATCGGTACTGTAAATAACAGTGCAGCATTCACCTATGGTGATGTAACAGTTACAATGGATGAAGCACTTGCTGCATGGACAAAGACACTGGAGAAGGTATTCCCGACAGAGTCAGGTGTAGAACAGAAGAAGATCGAGACCGGTCTTTTTGATGCAAAGACCGTATATACAGCAAAGAATAAGGTTGCAAAGCCAAAGGTATTCATTCCTGTATTCCCGGGTACAAACTGTGAATATGATTCTGCAAAGGCATTTGAACGTGCAGGTGCAGAGGTTGAGACGATCGTATTCCGCAACATGACAGCACAGGGCATTCGTGATTCTGTAGATGCATTTACAAAGGCAATCAGCCAGTCACAGATCATCATGTTCCCGGGTGGCTTCTCCGCAGGTGATGAACCGGATGGTTCCGGTAAGTTTATCGCAACAGCATTCCGTAATGCGAAGATCGCAGACGAGGTTATGAAGCTGTTACAGCAGAGAGATGGTCTTGCACTTGGTATCTGTAACGGATTCCAGGCACTGATCAAGCTCGGACTGGTTCCTTACGGTGAGATCCGTCCACAGACAGATGATTCACCTACATTGACGATCAACAGTATCGGTCGTCATCAGTCCAAGATGGTTTATACCAAGGTGGTAACAAACAAGTCCCCATGGTTAAAGGAAGCTGAACTTGGCGGCGTATACACAATTCCAATCTCACATGGTGAGGGAAGATTTGTTGCAAGCAAGGAATGGTGCGAGAAGCTGTTTGAAAATGGTCAGGTTGCAACACAGTATGTTGATATGAATGGTAACCCGACAATGGATGAGTACTACAATGTCAATGGTTCTTACTATGCGATCGAAGGTATCACAAGCCCGGATGGTCGTGTACTTGGTAAGATGGGACATTCAGAGCGTACCGGTCGTGCGGTTGCAGTCAATATCTATGGCGACCAGAACCAGAAGATCTTTGAAAGTGGTGTAGATTACTTCAAGTAAGAGAATAATAGATCATAAATAAAAGCCCGCATGATAGGATTGAGGCATAACCGTTTGGTGGCTGAGAGAGGATTATGCGGGCTTTATTATTTGTTAAAGACTTGTATAATCATGAGGTTTTGACAGATTCATGATGTAGTCAGAAAAATGAGAAAAAGAATTTTTACAGATTTAGGTATAAATATAAAGGAGATTGGAACTATGGACAAAAAAGAGAAAGGGAAAAAAAGAAGTTGGGGACTTTATGTTCTTGCATTCTGTGTACCGGTTATCGGACTTCTGGTACATATGTTGATTGGAAAATGTTATCCATTTGGTGATAATTCTATTTTACTTGGGGATGCCAAAGATCAGTACCTTTCTTTTTTTAAAGAATTATATGACCGGTTAAAAAACGGCCAGTCACTGCTTTTTAGTTGGAATGGTGGAATGGGTTATGATTTTTATTGCAATATGATGTATTATCTGATGAGCCCATTCAACCTGATCACGCTTTGTTTTGGCAGATACAGTATGGAACTGGGCATGATCGTAACCATGGCAGTGGAAATTGGTATGTGTGCTGTTTCTGCATTGTATTATTTTAGACATACATATATTAATTCTATGGAGCATGGAAGGATAAATGATGGAGTAACATTTGTATTTTCCATTGTTTATGCAATGTGCAATTATATTTTAGCCTATCAGTATAATCTGATGTGGCTTACCAGCCTGGTATTGGTTCCTTTTGTTATGCTTGGAATTGAGAAAATTGTCAGAAAACAAGATTACAGATTGTATATCGTAACCATGATACTTGTATTTGTTGTGAATTTTTATTTTGCATGGTTTGTCTGTCTGTTATCCTTCTTCTGGTTTATTGATCAGAACCGGGGAGGATGCAAAGCATGGATGAAATGCTTTGTCAAATGGTTTCTGGTATCTGTCTGTGCTGCACTTGCGGCAGCAGCAGTATTAATTCCGTGTTACATATTAGTACGTTCCAGAAATGATAATTTTACAAATGCATCCTCTTATACATGGAACACGATTGGAAATATAGGAAACTTTATTCAGAGCTTTTTCTGGGGACATGCATTGGATATAGCTGGACACGATTTGTTTACAGTTAACTCGTATTGTGGTACTGATGGTCTGCTATCTGCTTAATGCGGAGATAACGCCTGGCAATCGTATACGCCGCTGTGTGATATTGCTGTTTCTGGCGGCTTCCCTGTGTGTTTCGGGATTGATCTATGTGATGCATGGTTTTTCATATCCGCATAGTATATCCAATAGAGATGTTTTTTTACTTACAGTATTTATTATAATATCTGCATTTGAACAGGTTTGTAAATTAAAAAAACTTGGAATTATTAGAATGTCAATAGTTGCAATCATTCTGATGGGTTTAACAATTTGTGCATTTATATGGAATAATGATGTACAAAATATTATATGTTACATGGGAACAATTCTGATCCTTGTTTACAGTTTAATATGTTTATTTTTGTATGAAAGAAATAGCATAACAGGGAAAAGTATGCTTATAAATGTAATTGTTTTATGTTTGCTTGAAGTTATGGGAAACTCGTTTTTGATCAATGATAACTCAAAGGTAGATATAAGAGTTCTTCCTAATATTGCTGCATCGGAATGGGAAGACGATTATAAAGCAATTAAATTGCAGGCGGGAGAGAGAAAGACAAGCTGGGTATTTTCAACAAACAATATGATTGATTCAGATACAAATTTGTTTTCGTCAATGAAAAATACAGAAATGGTGTGGCTGTTTCGAAGGTTAGGACTCTCTTATCAGGATAATGGTGGATGTTATGTATATCGTGGAACAACACCTGTAACTGCAGCTATGTTTAATGTACGAAATGTTTTAACGGATTCACCAGCGCATTATGGTGGATATACCAGTAAAGAACAAAAGAAAATATATAATGATTATCAGCAGACTTCGGATGTACTTCAATTAATGGAAAATGATTATTTAGCCGGACTTGGATTTATGTGTTCTTATGAACTTGAATTGAATGATTGGATGAATGGAAATGCATTTGAAGTACAGAATGCTTTTATGAGCAGTGCCTTAGGGGAAAAGACTGATTTGTTTACAGAGGTTACCATTCCGTCTATAGAGATTTCAGGAAATTATTGCCTGCCATTTAAACAACAAGGTAATTTATTCCCATATTTATCAACAGCTTTGAATGATTCTGTAATGAATCTGTCATTAGGAATTACTATTCCAGAAGATATACATTTGTATGTACACTTAAGTGATGCATATAGAGTTATGACAAATGTATATATTGATGGAAAAGAATATAGTACACTTGATACATATCCATCAAATGGCGAGATCCTTGACCTTGGTAATTTGAAAAAAGGACAGAAGGTGAGTCTTCTTGTATATACACTTGCGAGTCCTGGAGTCAAAGGGGAAACGATGATTAATTTTTATAGCTTGGATGATGTTCTCATGCAGACTTCTTTGACTCAATTAAGGGCGCAGAAATTAGAAGTGTCTCGTTTGGATGATACACGGATTGAGGGACACATATCGGCAAAAGAAGATGGCATTTTATATACCTCAATTCCATATTACAAGGGATTTCAGATATATGTAGATGGTAAAAGAGAATCAGTGGTCCCAATCGGAAAAGCGCTAATCGGTATAGAGATGCAGGCAGGAGAACATGATATTCGTATTACTTACTTTCCATATGGACTAAAAGCCGGAATTATCTGTAGTATATTAGGATTGCTGTGTACAGCGTTTATTATATGGTTGAATACCAGAAAACTTCAAATAATTAAGGAAGGAAAAACAAGAGTAGAAAATTAATTAAATTCTTCTATTTTTGATTAATGATCTTATGGAGAAAAGCAGAAGAGAACGAATGGAATGGCTGGTTATAATGCTGGTTGTCAGTCTGCTGTGCATGATACCATGTATGGGGAAACTGCTTCCGCAGGGAGACGATATGACTTTTCATATTCTGAGAATAGAAAGTGTTTATCATGCAATAAAGACCGGACAGGGTTTCCCTGCATATATTTATGATAAACTGCTGGAGGGGTATGGTTATGGAGCAGGAATCTTTTATCCGGATATCCTGCTGCTTCCTGCAATCCTGCTTCGTTTTATGGGACTGTCACCGGCAGGAGCCATGAAGGGATATATTTTCCTGTTGCTGTTACTGACCTGTTATACATCATACCGGGCAGGAAAAGTAATTGGAAAAAGTCATTTTGTGGGGCTTGTTACGATGGTACTTTATACAATGGGACATTATCATTTGGAAGATATATACAGACGGTCGGCAATGGGAGAAGTTGTCGCTATGGCATTCATTCCTCTGGTATTTCTGGCATTGTATGATTATACAGAACGGGAAGAACGGAGAAAAGGGTTGTTATGTCTGGTATTTTCCGGTTTGCTGCTCTGTCACACGATCAGCTTCGTGTTATGTGTTGGAATCGCTGTGGTATGGGTGCTGATCTGTATCCGAAAGGTATGGGATAAAAAGCATATTCTGGGCGTGCTGGCTGAGATTTTAGGTTGTGTACTGCTGACTGCATTTTACTGGATTCCGGTATTGGAACAATTTGCGGATGGAACATTTTATGTCAGTACGAATCCGGCATTTGAGACACAGGATGAGATGATGACGATGCTTGGTATTGTAAGTGGAAGACTGTCAGTTTCCTTTGCAGAGCTTGGTATTTTCCTGTTACTGGTAATGCTTGGACTACGGTCACAGATAAAAAATAAAAAGGCAATTCTGTGCCTTTGCCTTGCAGTTGGTTTGTTACTCATAGAAACACGGTTGTTCCCATGGAAATTAATAGATAAAACACCGCTTATCAGTCTGCAGTTTCCATGGAGACTGAATATGTTCACAGAATTTTTTGTAGCATTTGGAATCGGAAACCAGTTATATGCATTATACAAACACAGTCTTTTATCCGAGAAAAACTGCAAACTGTGTTTTGTGCTCTGCGTATTGGTCGGTGTCTTTAATCTGAGTGTCGTATGGCAGGTGGAGATCCTCGGCACATGGATTATTCATATGACTATATCGAGACACCGGCAAATACAAATGAGATCGGCTTTTGTGAATGGCTGCCATCAGAAGCAGACAGAGGACAGACAGTGTTCAGTGATAACAGTGGAACGATATGGTTGTATGGAGAGAATGAGAAGACGGAGACAGGTGAATATCATTCAGATGGAAGCTATTCCTTTGATGTAAATGGTACTTATGACAGTTGTGTTGTTCCGAAATATTACTACAAAGGATATGAAGCAACTGTAGCCGATCCGGCCGGCAGTCAGGAACTGCTTCCGGTTTCCAAAGATCCGGATACCGGACTGGTCAGACTGGAACTGAATGGGAAAAGCGGAACGATTTGTGTCTGGTACGGAAAAACCATAATGCAGACAGTATCGAAATGGATATCTCTGCTTAGTCTGTTGCTTATCGTTGCTTTTGGTGTGATCCAGTTCCTTACAAAGCATAAAAGTGGACGGGAAAATACAGACACACAATACATCTGATTTTGTGGAATGTATTAAGTGATGAAATCACGAAATATTACAATAATCTAAAAAAGTACATAACGCTTTTGACTGGTGTCGGTTTTGCAGATAGGCGAAGCCGACACTTCTTTTTGGAATAGGTGTTGGAAGGGGGATTTCTACGATACGTCCATCCTTCAGGTAGCTTTCAGAGAATTCCCGGACAACACTGGCGATTCCCATACCGATCGCTGCGAAGTCAAGCAGGAGATCCATGTTATTGATCTCAAGAAGCTGGTTACAGTGGAATGAATGTTCATTCAGATAGTTATCGACATGGGTTCTGGTTACATTTGCCTCCTCTAACATCATAAGTGTAGAGTGGCGGAAGATATCCCGGATATGATCTTCGGTCAGGACTTCAGAATCCAAAACGGACTGCTGTACATTCATAAGCGGGATCAGGTTCCCTATGATCGAGCCGGGAAATACCGGATAGCCGGTAGTTTCCGGTTGTATATCGGCGGTTCCTTCGCCTGCTTCCAGACCGGCTTCTGTTTCCCGGTATGGAAAATTATCGATATAATCACTATTTGCCACGAAAATATCATGGATGGAGCGTACATGGGAATAAGTGATATTTTTAGGTAGTTCCGTTTCGCAGATCAGACCGATGTCGATTTCTTCATTTTTTAAGAGCCGGATCGTATTTTTGGTAGAGTGGCAGTCGATGCTGACCTTGATATTCGGGTTATCTTTGATGAAGGGCTTCAAGTAGTCCAACAGGATATGCTTGCAGAGAGAGGTGCTGACACCGATACGGATATGACCAATCCCAAGTTCGTTGTATTTTTTCAGACTTTCTTCTCCCTTTACAATGTTATCCAGCGCGCGTTCGATATAGTCATACAGGATCGTCCCCTCTTCGGTCAGGGCAACGCCCCTGGAATTGCGGACAAAGAGTGCAATCCCTATGCTTTCTTCCAGATTGCTGATCGCCTTGCTGACTGCGGGCTGGCTGATATAAAGCTGGTTTGCGGCACGGCTGATGCTGCCGGTTTTAGCAACTGTGTAAAACACATTATAATAATTCAGATTATTGATCATGGCGTCCCTCCAATATATAAATACAAGTTATACAATGTATTACTATTATATATTGTAATTATACCAGTCGGTGTGGTAAAATCAATAAAAATATTCAATAACAAAATGCGTGAAATAGCGACAGTTATTTACAAAATAAGATTTAGGATCAGGAGGACAAAGCACATGGGTATGACAATGACTCAGAAGATTTTAGCTGCACATGCAGGACTTGACAGCGTGGAAGCCGGACAGTTGATTGAGGCAGATTTGGACCTTGTACTTGGAAATGATGTTACAACACCTGTAGCAATTCATGAGATGGACAAATTCAATAAGAAAGAAGTATTTGATAAGAATAAGATTGCACTTGTAATGGATCACTTTACACCGAATAAGGATATTAAGAGTGCAGAGCATTGTAAATGTGTCAGAGAATTCTCGGCAGAGAACCAGATCAAGAATTTTTTTGATGTAGGTTCTATGGGTATTGAGCACGCTCTGTTACCGGAGCAGGGACTGATTGTTGCAGGCGAGACCTGTATCGGTGCAGATTCTCATACATGTACATATGGTGCACTTGGTGCATTTTCAACCGGTGTTGGAAGTACTGATATGGCAGCCGGTATGGTGACAGGCAAAGCATGGTTTAAGGTACCATCTGCGATCAAGTTTAATATTGTAGGAGAGAAAGCACCTTGGGTCAGCGGTAAGGATGTTATCCTTCACATCATTGGTATGATCGGTGTAGACGGCGCATTATACAAATCTATGGAATTTGTTGGTGACGGTATTAAGAACCTGACCATGGATGATCGTTTTACTATCGCAAATATGGCAATCGAAGCAGGTGCCAAGAACGGAATCTTTCCGGTGGATGAATTAACAGAAGCATACATGAAGGAACATTCCACAAAGGCTTACAAGAAGTATGAAGCAGATGCAGATGCAGTTTATGATGAAGAGTATACGATTGATCTTTCTACACTTCGTCCAACAGTTGCATTTCCACATCTGCCGGAGAATACAAAGACAATTGATGAAGTTGGCGATATCAAGATCGATCAGGTTGTGATCGGATCCTGTACAAATGGACGTATTTCCGATATGCGTATTGCAGCAGATATCATCAAGGGCAGACAGGTAGCACAGGGTGTTCGTGTCATCGTGATCCCCGGAACACAGGAAGTATACTTACAGTGTATCGAAGAAGGACTCATGACGATATTTGTAAAGGCAGGCGCTGTAGTTTCCACTCCTACCTGTGGACCATGTCTTGGTGGACATATGGGTGTTATGGCAGCAGGAGAAAAAGCCGTATCCACAACCAACCGTAACTTTGTAGGACGTATGGGTCATGTTGATTCAGAAGTATATCTGGCAAGCCCGGCTGTTGCAGCAGCATCAGCGATCACAGGCAAGATCAGCAGTCCGGAAGAACTTGGATTATAATTAAGGAGGGTACGCAGAATGAAAGCATATGGTACAGTACACAAATATGGTGACAACGTAGATACAGATGTTATTATCCCTGCAAGATATCTGAATTCATCAGATCCTGCGGAGCTGCAAAACACTGTATGGAAGACATAGATAAGGAATTTGTAAACAACGTAAAAGCAGGAGATATCATTGTGGCAAAGAAGAACTTTGGCTGTGGTTCCTCCAGAGAGCATGCACCGATCGCGATTAAAGCATCCGGTGTAAGCTGTGTTATCGCAGATACATTTGCAAGAATTTTCTATCGTAACTCGATCAATATCGGACTTCCGATCATTGAGTGTCCGGAAGCAGCAGAAGGTATCGAGGACGGTGATGAAGTAGAGATCGATTTTGACAGTGGTATCATCTACGATAAGACAAAGGATACCCGGTATAAGGGGCAGGCATTTCCTCCATTCATGCAGGAGATCATTAAGAATGAAGGTCTGATTAACTACATTAACAACAAGTAATGCACATTTGAATAACTCTATGCTATGCAAGCTTGCTTGCATACAGCATAGGAGTTATTCAAATGTATAGTGCGCAGCACAAACCGAGCCGAAAGGCGAGGTTGCATTACTTGGTAAAGAAAGGCAGGAATAAAAGATGAAATGTAATTTAGCAGTGATCAAGGGTGACGGTATTGGCCCTGAGATCGTAACAGAAGCAATGAAGGTTCTGGATAAAGTCGGTGAAGTATATGGTCATACATTTGATTATGAGCAGATCCTGATGGGTGGATGCTCGATCGACGCAACCGGAGTGCCGCTTACAGATGAGGCAGTAGCAGTAGCAAAATCAAAGGATGCCGTATTGTTAGGCTCCATTGGTGGAAATACTTCTACCTCGCCATGGTATAAGCTTCCTCCAAATTTAAGACCGGAAGCAGGACTTCTTAAGATCCGTAAGGAGCTTGGATTATTTGCAAACTTAAGACCGGCAAATCTTTATGAGGAGTTAAAGAGTGCCTGTCCGTTAAAGGAAGAGATCGCAGATCGTGGATTTGACATGATGATCATGCGTGAACTGACAGGTGGCCTGTATTTTGGAACAAGAAGTACAGAGGAGATCGATGGTGTGTTAACTGCACATGATAACCTTGTATATAATGAGAACGAGATCCGTCGTATTGCGATCAAGGGTTTTGATATCGCAATGAAGAGAAGAAAGAAAGTTACATCTGTAGATAAGGCAAATGTTCTGGATTCTTCCAGATTATGGAGAAAGATCGTAGAAGAAGTGGCAAAGGATTATCCGGAAGTAAGCTATGAGCATATGTTAGTTGATAACTGCGCAATGCAGCTTGTAAAGGATCCTGCACAGTTTGATGTTGTATTAACAGAGAATATGTTCGGTGACATCCTTTCCGATGAGGCATCCATGATCACAGGTTCGATCGGTATGCTTCCGTCTGCATCCTTAAATGAGACGAAGTTTGGTATGTATGAGCCAAGCGGCGGATCAGCACCGGATATTGCAGGACAGAACAAGGCCAATCCTATCGCAACGATCCTGTCGGCAGCTATGATGCTTCGCTTCACATTTGACTTGGATAAGGAAGCAGATGCAGTAGAGCAGGCTGTAAAACAGGTACTGGTAGATGGTTACAGAACATGTGATATCATTTCGGAAGGAATGACACCGGTAAGCTGTTCTGAAATGGGAGATTTAATTGCAGAACGCATAAAATAAAGGAGAGTATAGATATGAAGAGTGATAATGTAAAAGTCGGAATGCAGCAGGCGCCACATCGTTCCCTGTTTAATGCACTCGGTATGACAAAGGAAGAAATGAAACGTCCGCTGGTAGGTATTGTATGTTCTTACAATGAGATCGTTCCGGGACATATGAATCTGGATAAGATCGCACAGGCAGTTAAGATGGGAGTTGCTATGGCTGGTGGTACACCTGTCATGTTCCCGGCAATTGCAGTCTGTGATGGTATCGCTATGGGACATATCGGTATGAAATATTCATTAGTAACCAGAGATCTGATCGCTGATTCTACAGAAGCAATGGCAACTGCACATCAGTTTGATGCACTGGTTATGATCCCGAACTGTGATAAGAATGTACCTGGTCTGTTAATGGCTGCAGCAAGAGTAAATGTACCTACCGTATTTGTATCCGGTGGCCCAATGCTTGCAGGTCATGTAAAAGGTCATAAGACCAGTCTTTCCAGTATGTTTGAGGCTGTTGGTTCTTATTCGGCAGGAACCATGACAGCAGAAGATGTAAATGAATTTGAATGTAAGGCATGTCCTACCTGCGGTTCCTGTTCCGGTATGTATACAGCGAATTCCATGAACTGCTTAACAGAAGCACTTGGTATGGGACTTCCTGGAAACGGAACGATACCTGCGGTGTATTCTGAGCGTCTGAAGCTTGCAAAGCATGCAGGTATGGCTGTTATGGATATGTACAGAAAGAATATCAGACCAAGAGATATCATTACAAAAGAAGCAATCATCAAGCATTAACCGTTGATATGGCGCTTGGATGTTCTACCAACTCCATGCTTCATATTCCGGCTATCGCACATGAGATCGGGTTTGACTTTGATATTTCCTATGCAAATGAGATCAGTGCCAAGACACCAAACTTATGTCATCTGGCTCCTGCAGGTCCTACTTATATGGAAGATCTGAATGAAGCTGGTGGCGTATACGCTGTTATGAATGAATTAAAATCCGCAGGTCTGTTAAATGAAGCCTGTATGACAGTAACCGGTAAGACGATCGGTGAAGCTGTTGACGGCGTAGCAAATAAGAATCCGGAAGTTATCCGTACACTGGATAATCCATATAGTAAGACTGGTGGTCTTGCAGTATTAAAGGGAAATCTTGCACCGGACGGTTCTGTTGTAAAGCGTTCCGCTGTTGTGCCTGAGATGATGGTGCATGAAGGACCTGCAAGAGTATTTGACTGTGAAGAAGATGCAATCGCAGCAATCAAGGGCGGTAAGATCGTATCTGGTGATGTCGTTGTTATCCGTTATGAAGGACCAAAGGGAGGTCCCGGTATGCGTGAGATGTTAAATCCGACATCAGCGATCGCCGGTATGGGACTTGGCTCATCGGTAGCCCTGATCACAGACGGAAGATTCTCAGGAGCCAGCCGTGGCGCATCCATCGGACATGTTTCACCGGAAGCAGCAGTTGGCGGTCCGATCGCACTCGTAGAAGAGGGAGATATCATCAAGATCGATATTAACAATACTACGATCACGTTAGATGTACCGGATGATGTGCTTGCACAGAGAAAGGCTGCATGGAAGCCAAGAACACCGAAGGTAACAACCGGTTATCTTGCAAGATATGCCGCTATGGTAACATCAGGAAATCGTGGAGCAATCTTAGAGGTACCAAAGGCTGATAAGTAGAGAGTATTAAAGGAGCAAAAGGAAAATGGCAAAGAAGATATCAGGTTCTGAGATAGTAATTGAATGTTTAAAAGAACAGGGTGTTGATATTGTGTTCGGGTATCCGGGGGGCGCAATCTTAAATGTCTATGATGCCTTATATAAGCATCAGGAAGAGATCACGCATGTACTTACATCACATGAGCAGGGGGCAGCACATGCCGCTGACGGATATGCAAGAGCAACAGGTAAGGTCGGTGTCTGTATGGCTACATCCGGTCCCGGTGCAACAAACCTTGTAACGGGAATTGCAACTGCATATATGGATTCCGTTCCGATGGTTGCGATCACCGCAAATGTCGGAGTAAATATGCTTGGTAAGGACAGCTTTCAGGAGATCGACATTGCAGGTGTTGTAATGCCGATCACAAAGCATAGCTTTATCGTAAAAAATGTAGAAGATCTGGCACCGACGATCCGACGTGCATTTAAGATCGCAAAGAGTGGAAGACCAGGTCCTGTCCTTGTTGATATTACAAAGGATGTTACGGCTGCAGAGGCAGAGTATACATATGAAGAACCGGCAGTGATCGAGCGTAAGACAGATACAATCCGGGAAGAAGATATAAATAAAGTGATCGAGATGATCAAAGTATCCAGAAGACCATATATCATGGCAGGCGGCGGAGTGATCATTCAGGAGCTTCCGAAGAATTAAAAGAATTTGCCGAGAAGGTAGATGCACCTGTATGTGATACACTTATGGGAAAGGGCGCATATGATGGTACAAGCGAGCGTTATACCGGCATGATCGGAATGCACGGAACCAAGGTATCGAATCTTGGAGTATCCAGATCCGACCTTGTGATCGTGGTAGGAGCACGTTTCTCCGACCGTGTAATCGGAAATGCTTCCAAGTTCGCACCAAATGCAAAGATCATTCATATTGATATCGATGCAGCCGAGATCGATAAGAATATTCCGGCAAATGCAAGCATTGTGGGTGATGCTAAAGAAGTTCTGACGATATTAAACAGTAAACTTCCAACTCAGTCAAATCGTTCCTGGATGGCAGAAATCAAGGATTTAACAGAGAAAAATCCGGTCACATACGACATGAATCACTTAAATGGACCGGCAACTATCAAAAAAATCTATGAAATTACCGAAGGAAATGCTATAATCACTACTGATGTAGGTCAGCACCAGATGTGGGCGGCACAGAATTACACTTATAAGGAGCCAAGAACTTTCCTTTCATCAGGCGGACTTGGTACTATGGGATACGGTGTCGGTGCAGCTATCGGCGCAAAATATGGCAGACCGGATAAGACTGTAGTAAATATCGCAGGAGACGGATGCTTCCGTATGAATATGAACGAGATTGCGACAGCAGCCCGTTATAAAGTACCTATCATTCAGGTGGTATTAAATAATCACGTTCTCGGAATGGTAAGACAGTGGCAGAATCTGTTCTACGGACAGCGGTATTCGAATACAGTATTAGATGATTCTGTTGATTTTGTAGCAGTATCAAAAGCACTTGGGGCAAATGCAAGTAAGATCACATCGATCGAAGAGTTTGAAACAGAGTTTAAGAAGGCATTGACAGCAGATGGTCCGACCGTACTGGATGTTATGATCGATTCCGATGATAAGGTATGGCCTATGGTAGCTCCAGGTGCTGCAATCGACACCTGTTTCACAGACAAAGATCTTGATAATTAAAAATAACAATATTAAAAAAGAAGGAGATAAAAAATGGCAAGAGTATTTAACTTTTCAGCAGGTCCATCCATGCTTCCTGAATCTGTATTAAGAGAAGCAGCAGAAGAAATGCTTGACTACAGAGGAACAGGCATGAGTGTTATGGAGATGAGTCATCGATCGAAAGCATTCGATACGATCATCAAAGAGGCAGAACAGGATCTTCGCGATATCATGGAAATCCCTGATAATTACAAAGTATTATTCTTACAGGGCGGTGCTTCCCAGCAGTTCGCTGCGATACCTATGAACCTTATGAAGAATGGTGTAGCGGATTACATCATCACAGGTCAGTGGGCAAAGAAAGCATACGAAGAAGCTAAAAAATATGGAAAGGTAAATGCTGTTGCTTCATCAGCAGATAAGACATTCTCCTATATCCCGGATTGTTCTGATCTTCCGATTGATGAGGATGCAGATTATGTATATATCTGTCACAACAATACAATCTATGGAACTACATATCACAAGCTTCCAAATACAAAGGGTAAGATTCTGGTAGCAGATATGTCATCCGACATTCTGTCTCAGCCGGTCAATGTATCTGACTATGGTGTGATCTACTTTGGCGTACAGAAGAACGTAGGTCCGGCCGGTGTAGTAGTTGCGATCATCCGTGAAGATCTGATCCGTGATGACGTTATGCCATTTACACCAACCATGTTAAAGTATAAGACACAGGCAGATGCAGATTCTCTTTACAATACACCACCATGCTACGGTATCTATATTTGTGGCAAGGTATTCAAATGGGTAAAAGAGATGGGTGGTCTTGCAGCTATGAAGGAGCACAATGAGAAGAAGGCAGCAATCCTTTACAATTTCTTAGACAGCTCCAAGATGTTTAAGGGAACTGTAGTAAAAGAGGATCGTTCTTTAATGAATGTTCCATTTGTTACAGGTGATGAAGAATTAGATGCCAAGTTCGTAAAGGCTGCAACAGAAGCTGGTTTTGTAAATCTGAAGGGACACAGAACGGTTGGCGGCATGAGAGCATCGATCTACAATGCAATGCCGATCGAAGGTGTTGAGAAATTAGTAGAATTCATGAAGGATTTCGAAGAGAAGAATTCATAATAAGAGCATTCTGCATGCAGTCCTTTGGGATTGCATGCGGAGGCGGATATAAAGGAGAGTTAAATAAAAATGGCAGTTAAAGTGAATTGTTTAAATCCGATCGCTGCATGTGGCATGAAGCTGTTACCGGATACATATGAAATAACGGATAATTATGCAGACGCAGATGCGGTCCTGGTAAGAAGTGCATCCATGCATGATCTGGAACTTTCAGACAAACTCCTGTGTGTTGCAAGAGCAGGTGCAGGTGTAAATAATATTCCACTTGATAAATGCGCAGAAAAGGGCGTTGTAGTATTCAATACTCCAGGTGCAAATGCAAATGGTGTTAAGGAACTGGTTGTAGCAGGTCTGCTTCTTGCTTCCCGTGATCTGATGGGCGGATACAACTGGGTAAAGGACAATGCTTCTGACGAGAACCTTGCAAAAGCAGTTGAGAAGCAGAAAAAGCAGTATGCAGGTAATGAGATCGCCGGCAAGAAGCTCGGCGTTATCGGTCTTGGTGCGATCGGTGCCAAGGTAGCAAATATCGCAGTCAGACTTGGAATGGAAGTATATGGTTATGATCCGTTTGTATCCGTTGATGCAGCATGGGGCTTATCCAAATACATCAAACATATTACAAATGTAGAAGATATCTATAAGGAATGTGATTATATCACGATCCATGTTCCAGCACTTCCTGCAACAAAGGGAATGTTGAATGCAGATGCATTTGCCATGATGAAGGATGGTGTCAGAATCCTGAACTTTGCAAGAGATGTTCTTGTAAATGATGAAGATATCAAGGCAGCACTTGCAAGCGGCAAGGTAGCAAAATATGTAACAGATTTCCCTAATCCGGCAATCGCAGGTACAGAAAATGTAATTGCATTACCACATCTTGGTGCCTCCACAGAAGAATCTGAAGATAACTGTGCGATCATGGCATGTAAAGAAATCACAGACTTTATGGAGAATGGTAATATCAAGAACTCCGTAAATTATCCAAATGTAAATATGGGCGTATGTGGTGATACTGCCAGAGTTACAATCTGCCATAAGAATATTCCTAACATGCTGACACAGTTTACAGGCGTATTTGCAAAGCAGGGCGGAAATGTATCGGGAATGATCAGTCAGGCAAAGGGTGAATATGCATACTCAATCCTTGACATTGATAAGGTTCCTACAGAAGACGATATCAATGCATTGCTTGCAATTGATGGTGTTATCAAGGTTCGCGCGATCTAAGAAAAAAGATTAGGAGATTAGTAAAAATGAGTGATAAACTGAAAGTTGGTATTCTTGGTGCTACCGGTATGGTGGGACAGAGATTTATAGCATTATTAGAGAATCATCCATGGTTTGAGGTTGTAACAGTGGCTGCAAGCCCAAGAAGTGCCGGAAAGACATATGAAGAGGCAGTCGGCGATAGATGGAAGATGGATACTCCGATGCCGGAGGGCGTTAAGAAGCTCATCGTTCATAATGTAAATGAAGTAGAACAGGTTGCTGCAACTGTAGATTTTGTATTCAGTGCAGTTGATATGTCAAAGGAAGAGATCAAGGCGATTGAAGAAGCATATGCAAAGACAGAGACTCCTGTAGTATCCAACAACTCAGCACATCGCTGGACACCGGATGTTCCTATGGTAGTACCTGAGATCAATCCGGAGCATATGAAGGTCATTGATTTCCAGAAGAAGAGACTTGGAACAACCAGAGGCTTTGTAGCAGTAAAACCAAACTGCTCCATCCAGTCTTATGCACCGGTTCTTACAGCATGGAAAGAGTTTGAGCCATATGAGGTGGTTGCTACCACATATCAGGCAATCTCAGGTGCAGGTAAGACCTTTAAGGACTGGCCGGAAATGGTTGGAAATATCATTCCATATATCGGTGGAGAAGAAGAAAAGTCAGAGAAGGAACCACTTCGTATCTGGGGTAAGATCGAGGATGGAGTGATCGTTCCTGCAACAACACCGGTTATCACATGTCAGTGTATCCGTGTTCCTGTATTAAACGGACATACAGCAGCTGTATTTGTTAAGTTCAAGAAGAATCCTACAAAGGAACAGTTGATCGAAAAGTTGGTATCATATAAGGGCGTTCCTCAGGAGCTTGAGCTTCCAAGCGCACCAAAGCAGTTCATCCAGTATCTGGAAGAAGACAATCGTCCACAGGTATCAATGGATGTTGACTTTGAACATGGTATGGGAATCAGCGTTGGTCGTCTTCGTGAAGACACTGTATATGACTGGAAGTTTGTTGGTTTATCCCATAATACAGTCAGAGGTGCAGCAGGTGGTGCTGTCCTTTGCGCAGAGTTATTAAAAGCACAGGGATATATCACAAAGAAATAAATGTTCATAGCAATAAGTTGAAAAAAGGAGGTTCTTTTAGAATATACAAAAAGAGCCTCTTTTCTTTCATAACATAATGCAAGATTTGTATGAGGAGGATAAAATGCTGGGGGTCTGGTTTATTATATGTGTTATTTTTCTTACAGTGTTTCGTTATATATGGAAAAGAAAGGAAAATAATCCATGTATGTTATTTTCGTATTTTTTATATTTGTATGATGTGACTGGATTGTTTTACTATGTGCTTGTTGGTAAATGCCGTGTAAAAATACTGTATCTGCTAATTGTTCTTTTCATGGTTATTCTTCAAATAGGATTACCATTCCTTTTCAATCATATTGGAAGAGATAATCGGGTAATTAAAGTGCTGAAGAACTGGCATGAACAAGTGATGAGTTCGTTTATGTTTTGGGGAATGTTGATCCTGTTATATCTTCCAAATGGCGAATGGGGGATCAGCGGGGGATTCTTTATTATGTCATATCTGGTAAATGCTTTCTTTATGGTGATGAAAAAGCTGCGGGAATCCATTTGGGAAATGCATATGCTTCAGAATATTGCAGGCTTCTTTGCCTTTATTATATGTATGATCGTTGCAAGATCAGATGATTTTCAATATTTTTCAAATTGGCTGTTTGCTTTATTATTGATCATCTGGCTTGTTTTATTATGTTTGTTTACCTTTGGAGCAGTTGATAAAAATCCGGGAATGTTATACTGGCTGTTTACAGAAACAGCAGAAAACCGAAAAGTACAGGTTGTTCGATATAAAAGAATTATAAAAAGATTTTTTAATATCTTCCTTTCCCTGTTTTTGTTGATGTTTTGGGTATTTATAGAGAATACACTGGAATTTTATTATACCAATCGAAAGACCTTGGAATTTAACTTATCTGATTTCTGGGGTAGTATGATCGTGCAGTCTTTTTTCTTATCCGTTATCATATCTGTTCTGGTCAGTTTATTGAAAACGAATGTAACAAAGATTATCAGTTGTTGTTTGTGGGGATTAGCGGTAGCTTCCTATATTCAGGTTATGATATTTGATCGTGACCTTGGTATTACGAAGCTTATGCAATTAAATGGAGTGATTATTCCGGTAAGATGATCATGACCGGAATTGTATGGGGAATCTGTATTGTAGTTCCGGTTATTTTGTTTGCAAAATTTAAAAATAAATTCTTCAGTATTTTGAAATATGTAGCAGTGTGTTTATTATGTATTCAGATATCGGCAACTATATATCTGGTTATAAAATCTGGAGGTTATAGGAATACTTCAGAAGCAGAGATTACAAATTACTATGTTTCAGGTAAAAATGAATATACAGTATCGGAAGAAAAAAATATTTTTGTATTTGTTCTTGATACATACAGCAATGATTTTATTGACGAAATGACAGAGCAATATCCGGATGCGTTAGAGCCGCTGCATGATTTTACATATTATGATAATTATGACAGCAAATATGACGGAACAGCGCTGGCAATGAATTATCTGTTAACGGGACAGGAATTTGATAATACGATTCCTTGTCGGGAATATTCTAAAGAAGCATTTCATTCAGAAAAGACTGTCGAATTTTATAATACACTAAAAGAACAACAGTATTCTTGTAATATATATACGGATAAAGCAACAGTTAGTTTTCTTAATGCAAAGAATCTATATGAATATTATGATAATGTACAGGAAAATGCAGATGGTGAGATCTTAGTCGATTACCACGCAGTCCGGAAAAATATTATAAAGGGGGCAATGTATAAAGTATTGCCGCTGGCATTAAAGAGATTTTCTTTAGTTGTTACCAGTGATTTTGATGGTGCGGTCAGTTCTTCCGGCGGAGGGGAAGATTCGCCGGACCTGGATGATGATTTTTATTTAAAATTACAGACACAGGGACTAGAATATAACAGCAGTTCTGGAACATTTACAATTTACCATTTTAGCGGAATGCATGATTATGGGGATGGAAAGGGAAAAAATCTGCCAGAAGCGGCTTACGATAATCTAAATGATGTGTACGTTTTTCTTGATGAATTGAAAAATATGGGAGTTTATGATAATTCAACGATCATAATAACGGCAGATCATGGAAAAATCATGACGGTAGATGGTATTCAGCCTATTTTCTTTATCAAAGAACCCTATAAAAAGAATGACAGGCTTGCAGTTTGCAGTTCTCCGGTAAGTGCGGAAGAGTTTATGCCAACGATCATGAAGCTTATTACAGGTGAAAGCAAAGATAAAACCATTTATGATTATGAAGCGGATGAAAATCGGTCAAGAAGTGTATATATACGACAGTACAAGGAAAATATATCTGATCTTCTGAAAAATGATTCAGCAAATTATGCTTGTTTGTATAAGTATACATATCAGGGAGACAAGGATGAATTAAGGAAATATGCAGGTGCAAAACCGAAGCAGAAGATACCGTTGATCGATTTCTGGTATTAAAAAACAAGAAAAGGAGATAGTATGATGTTTAATGAAATGAATTTATTAGTACAGGAATTTCCAACAATGAAATTATATATTGATCCGGCGACGACAAGTTATCTGATCCAGATAATTGCCGGAGTAGTGATCGCAGCAGGTGCGGTAGCAGGAATTGCATTCAGTAAAATAAAAAGAGCATTAAAAAAAGGAAAAACAGAAGAACAGCCCGTAAAAAAGACAAGAAATGAAGAAAAGAAAATTGTTACTGCAGATGATTTGTTAGATGATGAGGAATAGAAGTGAATCAGATAATTAATTATGTTTCGGATTTTTTCGGGATTATAATGAGATGGTGCTATGTTTTTGTAAATAATTATGGATTGTCGATTATCGTGTTTACGATTTTTACAAAATTTGTATTATTTCCTATTTCATTGATTACACAGAAAAATTCGATAAAAATGGCACAGATGCGTCCGGAACTTGATGCTTTAAAAGTAAAATATGTGGATGATAAAGATCGGTATGCAGATGCACAACTGGAATTATATAAAAAAATGCAATATCATCCATTACTGGATATGATACCACTGCTGATCCAGATTCTGATCGTTCTTGGATTGGTGGGTGTTATGTATTGCCCGCTTTCATATATCCTGCGGATACAGGACCCCGATATCGCTATGCTGCAAAAATGGTTTGAGGGGCTTGGATGGACACTGCAGGATAATTCTTACCAGTTGACAATGATCCATGAAATACAGAATGGTATTAGCGGTGTGCCTGAAAACCTTATGGGACTGATAGAAAAGATATCAGATTTTGATATGAATTTTATCGGATTTAATTTATCGGAGAAACCACAATTATCATTACATAATAAACTGGTTTTGATTCCTGTTTTATCGGGTGTGAGCGCATGGCTCATGTGTGTTGTTCAAAATAAAATAAATGTGCTGCAGTTATATGCCGGAAAATGGAATAAAATAGGAATGACGGTATTTATGATAGCATTTTCCACATATTTTGCGTTCCTTGTTCCGGCTGGAGTCGGGGTATATTGGATCTTTGGAAATTTGTTCGCAATTCCATCCATGTATCTGGTAAATATTGTGATGCCGCCTGAAAAATATATTGATATGGATTACATACGGATCTTGAATGAAACAGCAGAGGAAAAAGAAAAGATACGAAAAAAGTATGGGAGAACAGAGAAACAGGATTATCATCGGTTTGAGAAGACTGAAAAGAGAATTGTATTTTATGCAGAGGGCCGGGGCTTTTATAAATATTATCAGCCGATCATAGAGTATCTGGCTGAACGGTCTGATTATAAAATGGATTATGTTACCAGTGATCCGGAGGATCCGATCCTGAAGCAGGAGCAGTCGGCAGTCCGGGCATATTATATAGCACAGGACAAGTATCTGATTCCTTTGTTTATGAAATTGGATTGTGATATCTGTCTGATGACGATGCCAGATCTGGAAAAATATCATATCAAGCGTTCCAAGGTAAGATCAGATATTGAATATATTTATGTAGCACATGGGATGGGAAGTAATGCACTTACATTACGGAAAGGTGCATTAGATTATTATGACACGGTTTTTTGTGTAGGAATCGATTCGGTACGTGAAATACAGCAAATGGAAGCACTGTATGTGACACAGCCTAAAACTCTGGTTGAGACAGGATATGCGTTACTGGATCAGATGATCGAGCAGTATCAGATTGAAAACAGAAAAGAAAATGAAAAGAAAAAGATACTGATCGCACCATCGTGGCAGCCGGAAAATATTATTGATCTGTGTATTGAGCAGATATTAGATAAATATAAGAATACACCATATGAGGTCATTGTACGGCCGCATCCGCAGCAGGTGAGACATCAGATGGAACGGTTTGTGGAAATGCAGGAGCGATATGCAAAGGATGATAATATAACTATACAGACGGACTTTTCTTCTAACAGTACGGTTATGGATGCTGATCTGCTGATAACAGACTGGTCAGATATATCATTTGAATATGCATTTACAACATTGAAACCAGTGCTGTTTATTGATACGCCAATGAAAATCATGAATCCTGAATATGATAAGATTGAGCAGAAGCCAATTAATGTGACATTGCGAAATGTGATTGGAAAGGCGATATCTGTAAATGATATTGATAATATACTTGAAATATCTACAGATATGTTAAAGCAAAAGGACATGTATAGAAAGCAGATTGCGGATGCCAGAGAGAAACATATTTTTAATATCGGAAAGAGCCGGATATTAAGTGGAAAATATATTATGAAACGGCTTATGGAATAGAGAGGGGTAGGAGAATGCAGGGTATAATATTAGCGGCAGGAATGGGGAAACGATTAAAGAATATTACAAAGAATAAGACTAAATGTATGGTTGAAGTAAATGGAATGTCTCTGATTGAAAGAATGCTGAAGATCCTTGACAGAAAAGACCTGTCAAGGATCATTATAGTGACAGGGTATCAGGAAGAGACATTAAAGGAATATATTGCGTCATTAACAATACATACACCGATCATATTTGTGGAAAATCCAATATATGATAAAACAAATAATATTTATTCCCTGTCTTTAACAGCCACTTTTCTGGAGGAAGAAGACACCCTCTTGCTGGAATCAGATCTGATTTTTGATGAAACGGTAATAGATCTGATATTATGTGATCCAAGAGAGAACCTTGCACTTGTTGATCGGTTTGAAAGCTGGATGGATGGTACATGTATGCTTTTGGATGAGAATGACTGTATTGTGGATATGGTCGCAAAAAAAAATCTTCATTTTGTAAATGCGGATCAATACTATAAGACAGTGAATATATATAAATTCAGCAGACATTTTTCCAAGTATACATATGTGCCTTTTCTAAAGGCGTATGCAATGGCAATGGGAAATAATGAATATTATGAGTCTGTTATCCGCCTGATCGCAATGCTTGACACGAAAGAGCTGCAGGCCAGACGGCTTAACGGTCAGCGCTGGTATGAGATTGATGATATTCAGGATCTGGATATTGCAGAAAGCCTGTTTACAGATAATACAGAGGAACAGTATAAAAAAATAACTGCCAGATATGGTGGTTTTTGGAGATATCCTAAATTGGTTGATTATTGCTATCTTGTAAATCCGTATTTCCCAACAGAACACATGTTGGAAGAAATCCGTGCCAACAGTGACCGGCTGATCATGCAGTATCCCTCTGGTGCAAGAGTGATACGGTTATTGGCAGGCAAACTGTTTGGCATATCAGATAAGAAAATTATAGTTGGTAATGGAGCAGCGGAATTAATTCGTGAAATGATGCAGGAAACGAATGGAAAAATAGGTTTTGTGACTCCGACATTTGAGGAATATATAAATTGCTGTAAGCAGGAACAAAGAGTTATTATGGATACCAGAAAAATGGATTTTTCATATTCTGGACAGGACATTCAGGATTATTTTGAACAGAAGCATATTCAAATGCTTGTGCTGATAAATCCGGATAATCCTAGTGGGAATTATATTGATTCCAGAGAAATATATGAATTGATCCATTGGTGTAAGAAGAAAAAGATATGTCTTATATTAGATGAGAGTTTTTCGGATTTTTCGGATGAGGCAGAATCTTGTATAGCTGATTCGTATCTGGAACTGTATGATGAGTTTTATGTAATAAAAAGTATTTCAAAATCATATGGGGTTCCGGGCTGCAGACTGGGAATATTAGCTGGAAAAAACAGTGAAAAACTTGATCAGATCCAGCGCAAACTGCCAATCTGGAATATTAATTCTTATGCAGAATTCTTTTTACAGATCATAGAAAAGTACAAGGAGGATTACAGACTGTCACTGGATCGTCTTAGAAAGTCCCGTGAGATTTTCAGGAAAGAGCTGGAAAAAATCCCATATATGAAGGTATATCCATCGCAGGCAAATTATGTTATGTGTGAACTTTCAGATGGAGTGAAAAGCAGGAAACTTGCATCATTTTTACTGGAAAATAATATTTTGATCAAAGTGCTGAATGAGAAATTAAATAACCAAAAGGAAATGATCAGACTTGCAGTTCGGACGGATGAAGAGAATATGCATCTGATTGAATTGTTGGAAAAATTTGGAGGTGAATATATTGAATAACTGGAAAGCAATCTGGAATAGAAGAGAAGCGGATGAACGTTTTTTGCAGTCGCTTGAAGATCCTAAAGCAATCTGGCGGGAGCTGAAACGAATTGATGGATTTGATGTGGATCTGGGAGATTCGGCAGATGCATATTATAATGCATTTTATAATAGCTGGGAAGAAGAATGTGCACTTCTGGATATGCATGTTGGTCTGTGGAACAGCATTTTTGAAGTAGGATGCGGAGCAGGAGCAACCTTATATTTATTTTCCAGACAGAATAAAAAGGTTGGTGGAATTGATTATTCCAGAAATTGCAAAAATTGTATTAAAAGAAGCGGAGATAGCATGTATGGAAGCTGACCATATTTCAACAGATGAAAAATTTGATGTTGTGATGGCTGATTCTGTATTTGCATATTTTCCAGATGAAACATATGTATCTGATGTTCTGGAGAAGATGTATGAAAAAGCGCATAAGGCTGTGCTGATCACAGAGATATTTGATAAAGAGCTGGAAGATGCCTGCATGCAGTATAGAAGAGCTAAAATACAGAATTATGATGAAAAATATAAAAATCTTGATAAGTTATTTATTTCAAAATCCATGTTTGAAATGTTTTCACAAAAGCATGGTTGTGAATTGATATTTACATCTGTTGAAAATCCATATTACTGGAATAGTCAATTTATGTACAATGTATTAATTATTAAGAAATAAGAAATAACACCAAATTCGCTAACAAATTCTTGCTACCATCATACAATTGTGCTAAAATCAAACAGGATTGAGATAATGAGAAAAATGGAGGCACACACATGAAGAAATTAATTTTAGTTACATCACCACCAGCCTGTGGAAAGACATTTATTTCCAAACAGGTGGCAAAGGCACTGCCAAATTGTGTATATCTGGATAAGGATACATTAATTGTTCTTTCAAAGCAGATCTTTGTAGTGGCTGGTGAGGAATATAACCGTTCATCCGATTTCTTCCAGAAAAATATCCGCGACTACGAATATTATTGTGTACTGGATCTTGCATTTGAAGCACTGGAATACAATGATACAGTTCTTATAAATGCACCATTCACAGATGAGATCAGAGATGACGAATATCTTGACAATCTCCGTGCAAAGCTTGCAGAAAAAGGTGCAGAACTCTTTGTGATCTGGGTAAATACCAGAAAAGATGTCTGCCACGAAAGAATGATCAAGCGTGCATCAGACAGAGATACCTGGAAATTGGAGCACTGGGATGAATATATCAACAGTCAGAACTTCAATCCGCCAACAAATATCAAAGAGCTCTTTATATTTGAGAATTCTTCCGATGAAGAATTTAAGGCATCTATAGAAAAGGTTGTTAAGGCAATCAGAGGTTGATAGTGATTTTGAGTATTGCAACAGGAATCAGCAATGTTTTCTGTTGCAATATTTATATAGACAAACAGAGATCAGGAGGAACAGAACATGGCAGCAATCAGATGCTTTAAAGCATTCAGACCAAGACCGGATATCTGCGACAGAGTGGCAGCATTACCATATGATGTGTATAGCAGAAAAGAAGCCTGTGAAGAAGTACGCCGGGAACCGATGTCATTTTTAAAGGTAGATCGTGCAGAGACATCATTTGATGACAGTGTGGATACCTATGCACCGGAAGTGTATAAGAAGGCAGGAGATCTTCTGCATGAGATGATGGAGGATGGTACTTATATTGAGGAAGAAAAGCCGGTATACTACATATATGAATTGATCATGGATGGACGTCATCAGACAGGTCTGGTTGCCTGTGCTTCGATTGATGACTATGTGAATGGTGTGATCAAGAAACACGAGAATACCAGAGAAGACAAAGAACAGGATCGTATCCGCCATGTAGAAGCCTGTGGTGCGCAGACCGGACCAATCTTCCTTGCCTATCGTTCAATTGATATTGTAAATCAGATCATTGACCGGGTAAAGACAGGAGAAAAGTTATATGGCTTTACTTCACCGGATGGTATCACACATAATGTATGGATCATTGATGAAGCAGATGATATTCAGATAATTCAGGAAGCATTTGCAGGTATCAACGAGATTTACATAGCAGACGGACATCATCGTTCTGCTTCTGCTGTAAAAGCAGGCCTCCATATGAGAGAACAGCATCCGGATTATACCGGAGAGGAAGAATTTAATTATTTTCTGTCCGTTCTGTTTCCGCATGATCAGTTGATGATCCTTCCATATAACCGTGTTGTAAATGATCTGAACGGTATGACTGATGATGAATTTTTAAAGAAACTGGAAGACAAATTTGAAGTAAAAGCATGTGATGCGGCTGTTTCACCGGGGAAGAAAGGCAGCTTTGGCATGTATATGGATGGCAGATGGTATCAGTTAACGGTAAAGGACGGAGTAGTTCCGGAGGATGTTGTCGGCTGTCTGGATGTATCTGTGCTTCAGGAAAATGTTCTGGCACCGATGCTTGGCATTGGAGATCCGAGAACGGACAAACGGATCCAGTTTGTCGGTGGTATCCGTGGACTTTCCGAGCTGGAACGACTGGTGGATGGAGGAAAGAAGGTAGCATTTTCCATGTATCCGACTTCCATTACAGAATTATTTGATATTGCGGATGCAGGCAAACTGATGCCGCCGAAGTCTACATGGTTTGAACCAAAGCTTCGAAGCGGAATCTTTATCCACAAGATAAACGAATAAAGATGAACAGTCATATGCAAATGAGAAAATTGAACAGGGAAACGGTGCAGGTATTTCGTATTTTGCATATAGAAAAGAATACACATGAGGAGAATGGGTTATGACAAAGAACACAGAGATTTTCGTTCTGAATCAGGATGAGGTTATGGCGATCACGGGGGCGAGACATGGCAATCCACATCACATACTTGGTATGCATGCCTGTCTGGCTGATGTATATGTAAATGCATTTCTGCCGGATGCAGCAGAAGTTTATGTAGTGGATGAAAAGGATCAGACAGAATATCCGATGCATGTAGAATACGCCGATGGATTTTTTACAGTAAAGATTGAGAACCGGCAGCCATTTGCATATCTGCTAAAGATTGTCCGGAAGGTATGGGATGCAGACGGAGAAGAAGCAGATGAAGTCAGTCTGATAAAGGATGCATACAGCTTTTCCTATTCTGCGGATCTTGAAAAAGTAATGCAGGTGGTAAATGGAGAAGATGACGTGGAATCAGGCTTCCGGATCAAAGAATTGTTTGGAGCCAGAAAGCTGAACTTTGATGGCACAGAAGGAGTGGCATTCTGTATTCAGGTTCCGGGCTGCGTCAGAGCCAGCGTGGTCGGAGATTTCAATAACTGGGACGGCAGAGTGAACCAGATGCGGAAGATCGAGTATACCGATCTGTTTGAACTGTTTATACCATATGACATTAACCAGACCAGATATAAATTTGAAGTATTATATGAAAATGGAGAAACCGATATTTTCTCCGATCCATATGCAACAGCATTTGAACCGGTTCCGGGCAATGCGTCCTTATTTATAGAGCTGACATATGAATGGATGGATGCAGCATATATGACAGAGCGGAAAAAGAAGAATATCAGCATGGAACCTGTGAATATCTATGAGGTACATATGCAGACATTTAAGACCGACAAAGATGGAGAACGGCTTTCCTATCAGGCATTTGCAAAAGAAATCGCAGCTTATGTAAAGAGCATGAAGTATAATTACATCGAGCTTATGCCGATCATGGAATATTCCGGTGAGGATACATGGGGATATGATACGACGGGTATCTATGCACCAACGTCCAGATTTGGTTCTCCAACTGATTTCATGGCAATGGTTGATTATCTGCATGCAAAAGGTATTGGTGTGATCCTTGATATGGTGCCTGTGATGGATATTGACTGTATGACTTACTGGTTGGAAGCGTATCATCTGGATGGCATCCGTCTGGATAATAAAGAGCTGATCCGTTCCTTCCGAAAGGTGACCGGAGACAGATATGCGGATGTTATGGTGGATCTTACATGGAACACAACGGGCGTTTCAAAGCTTACAGAGTATATGAAGACTGCGCCAGATCGCAGAGAGAACTTTGTAGACTATGTATCTTCTGTAACCGGATTTATATCCGAGCATCAGGAGGTAAGTGCATTATCACATGATCAAGTGGCATATGGTCAGGGAAGTTTTATAGAGAAGATGCCGGGTGGCTATGAAGACAAATATGCAGATCTTCGTATATTTTATGGCTTGAATATGTTCCTTCCCGGTAAAAAACTGATGTTTATGGGACAGGAGATTGGAATGTTTGGCGGCTTTGATGGCTATCATGTTATTGATTGGAGCGTTCTGGAGTTTGAAGCAAATAAATATCTTCAGAAGTATGTAAAGGATCTGAATGCTTTATATCTTGCAGAACCGGCGTTTTATGAAGCAGACAAACTTCCATTTGTATTTGCAGGAGAGCAGGAGCCACATACTGTATGCTTCACAAGAACAGACAGCAAGGGTTCTGTCTGTTATGTAGCTGCGAACTTTGGAACTTCAGATCAGAAGAGCTATGTATTACAGACCGGAGCTCCGGGAACTTATAAAGAGATCTTCTCCAGTGATGCGGCAAAGTATGGTGGAGAAGGTAATAACAATAGACAGCAGAAGGTGACGAAGGACGGTGATATCGAGATTGTTCTCCCTGCACTTTCAATCACAGTATTTAAGAAGGTGAAATAATTAAGTGATAGGTATAGCATTGACGGAGAAGCTGGCAGATACTACAGAGTCAGCATCAGAAACGGCATCGGAGATCGTACAGGATGCAGAACAAAAAGCTGGATTGCTCAGACAGTATATGACAGATCTGCTGGATTGGTGCATGTCAAAGGTTGGAAGCCTGGTAGTGGCGGTTATCTTTATGGTGATCGGATTTCGGGTTGTGAAATGGATCATCAAGCTGATAAAGAGAACCTTTGACCGTTCCAATATGGATGTCAGTGTCGCAGGATTTTTACTGTCTGCCATCCGTATTCTGATGAATTTTATAATATTGATAACGGCGGCATCCATTGTCGGTTTTCAGGTTACTTCATTTGTCACATTGCTTGGAACGGCGGGTGTGACGATCGGTCTTGCGTTGCAGGGCAGCCTGTCCAATCTTGCCGGTGGTGTGCTGATCCTGATATTGAAACCATTTCATGTAGGTGACTATATTATCGAGAATAATACCAAATGTGAAGGCGAGGTTGTATCAATCGATATATTCTATACAAAGCTTAAGACGATCGATAATCGTTCCGTAGTCATACCAAATGGAAGCATATCGAATACGTCACTGGTGAATGTTACTTTACATGATAAGAGGCGGGCAGAGATCAAGCTCGGTATCGGTTACGATGAAGATCTGGATAAGGTAAAGCGTGTGGTACTGGATGCGGTAAAGACAGTTCCGGGATATCTGGAGGATGAAGTCGTGGATTTCTTCATTGATGAATTCGCAGATAGCAGCATTGTGGTCAGTGTTCGGTTCTATGCAAAGATCGACCAGTACTGGGATGCACTCTGGTCGGCAAGATGGAATATCAAGAAAGCATTTGATGAAAATGGCATCGTTATCCCATACAATAAACTGGATGTCAACCTCGATTCTTGCAAAAAAACAGATAATCGAGTATAATAATCGGTTGTGATATGAAAACTAGATAATTGTGTGATGAGTTTACTATCACACAATTATCCGTACATTTAATAAATTAGGAGTGATTTAGAAATGACAAAGATTGATATTATTTCCGGTTTCTTAGGTGCCGGAAAAACAACTCTGATCAAGAAGCTGATCGAAGAAGGTTTTAAGGGCGAGAAGCTTGTGCTGATTGAGAATGAATTTGGCGAGATCGGTATTGATGGCGGATTCTTAAAGGATGCCGGTGTACAGATCACTGAGATGAATTCCGGTTGTATCTGCTGCTCCTTAGTTGGAGATTTTGGTACGGCTTTAAAGAAGGTTATTACAGAATATGCACCGGACAGAATCATTATCGAGCCATCCGGTGTTGGTAAGCTTTCAGATGTTATCAAGGCTGTAAAGGATGTTGCAGAAGAAGTTGAAGTACAGCTTGACAGCTATACAACAGTTGCAGATGTATCCAAATGCAAGATTTACATGAAGAACTTTGGTGAATTCTTCAATAATCAGATCGAAAGTGCAAATACGATCGTACTGAGCAGAACACAGACAGCTTCCCAGGATAAGATCGAAAAGGCAGTTGCCATGATCCGTGAGCACAATGCAGATGCTACGATCATCACGACTCCATGGGATGATATTGACGGTTCTAAGATCAAAGAAGCTATGCAGAATCATAAAACCGTTAAGGACGCTTTATTTGAGGATGAAGATGAGCATGAGCATCACCACTTTCATCACGACCATGATGACGAATGTGGCTGTGGCTGTCATGATCATGAACATCATCATCACGACCATGACGATGAATGTGGCTGTGGCGATCATGACCACGATCATGAACATCATCATCACGACCATGACGACGAATGTGGCTGTGGCTGCCATGACCACGATCATGAACAGCATCATCATGACCATGACGACGAATGTAGTTGTGGCTGTCATGATCACGATCATCACCATCACCACCATGCAGATGAGGTATTTACAAGCTGGGGTAAGGAAACTCCACATAAGTTTAATGAAGATAAGTTAAAAGAGACTCTGGATGAGCTTGCTAATACAGAGGAATATGGTATTATCCTTCGTGCAAAGGGTATCGTTCCAAGTGATGGTACAGACTGGTTATACTTTGATCTTGTACCGGGTGAGTATGAGATCCGTAAGGGAAATCCGGATATCACAGGTAAGTTATGTGTGATCGGAAGCAAACTGGCAGAAGACAAGCTTGCAGAGCTGTTTGAGGTATAGGAGAAAATGATGGCAAGACAACAGGAAACAGAGATTCCGGTTTATGTATTTATGGGCTTCCTTGACAGTGGTAAAACTACATTTGTGAAGGAGACATTATTAGACCGGGAATTCACCGGAGGCGCCAAGACACTGCTTCTTGTATGCGAAGACGGTGAAGAAGAGTACGATGAGAAAGACCTGAAAAAGAAAAATATTTTTCTGGAATTCATAGAAGAAGATCAGTTGAACACAGAGCATCTGTTAGATCTGCAGGACAAATATCAGCCGGAGCAGGTTATGATCGAATACAATGGTATGTGGAAGCTGGACAAGATCTTTGATATCCGTGTGCCGAAAGGATGGACCGTTGTCCAGGTATTATCCTTTGTAAATGCTGAGACATATGATGTATATCAGCAGAATATGAAAGCAACAATGATGGATCAGGTTAACAGTGCGGATATGGTTGTATTTAACCGTTGTGATGAGAAGTCCAAGCGCGCAGAATGGCGCAGAGGAATCAAAGCAGTCAACCGACGGGCACAGATCATCTTTGAGATGAAGGATGGTTCGATCGCACCGGATGAGAATGACGAAGAAGATCTGCCATACGATGTAAAGGCTGACGTGATCGAGCTGAACGATGAGGATTTTGGTATCTGGTATGTGGATGCCTCCGATCAGCCGGATCGTTATGTCGGTAAGAAGATCCATTTCCGTGGCATGGTATTCAAGCCGAAACAGTATGGTAAGAATGCATTTGTACCGGGACGTTTTGCGATGACCTGCTGTGTAGAGGATATTACATTTGTAGGCTTCAAATGCTATTACGATGGCTCTAAGAATCTGATTGACAGACAGTGGGTAGATGTAACAGCAACGATCAAGAAAGAATACTATCCTGATTTTGAGGGAGATGGTCCGGTTCTCTATGCAGAGAAGGTTGTGCTGACCGGTCCGCCGGAAGAAGAGGTTGTATACTTCAGTTAATATAAAAATGCATTTGACTTTTTGTATGGATACAGGTAGTATAAATGCAGGCGTATAAAAAGCTGCCAGGTGGCAGCTTTTTGTTTTCGCTGATTCTGTTCAGGCATGCTCCATGGAGAGACGGCAGAAATGTCGAAAGGAGCAGATACAGATGTACAGTAAAGTAACAAGTGGAGGAGTCCTTGGAGTAGAGGGACTTCTGATTCAGGTGGAAACAGATATCAATGACGGACTGCCAATGTTTCATATGGTAGGCTTTTTGTCTGCATGCGTAAAGGAAGCCGGAGAGCGGGTGAGAACAGCGCTCAAAAACTCTGGATTTCAGATACCACCGAAAAAGATTACGATCAATTTATCACCGGCAGATATCCGGAAGGAAGGAACTGCCTACGATCTTCCCATTGCCATAGGAATTATGGTATCTATGGGGCTTATTCCAAACGATAAAATAGAAAATACCTTGATTATGGGTGAACTGGGGCTGGATGGCAGGATCAATGCTGTATCAGGAATACTCCCGGTTGTTCATCATGCAGTAAAACAAGGAATCACACGCTGTCTTGTTCCGGCGGAAAATGCAGAGGAGGCGGCACTGATCCGAAATATAGAAGTGATCCCGCTCCGGACGTTGTCAGAAGCGGAATCTTATCTGAATGAAAAAGCGGTGATCGAGCCTGCATTTGTAGATGTGGAGGCTCTGCTCGACCAGGAGGATATGGGGGAACTGGGAGATTTTGCAGATATTAAAGGGCAGGAAATATTGAAGCGCGGAATGGAGATCGCAGCAGCCGGAATGCACAATATTCTGATGACAGGAGCAGCAGGTTCAGGAAAGTCCATGATCGCAAAATGCCTGCCAACGATCCTTCCACGTCTGACATTTGAGGAGAGTATTGATATTACCAAGATATACAGTGTGCAGGTCTGCTGAAAAAAGGACAGGCGATGATAACAAAGCGTCCGTTCCGGGCACCGCATCATACCGTATCAGCCATTGCTCTGACCGGTGGCGGAGCAATACCGAAGCCGGGAGAGATCAGTCTCAGTCATAATGGGGTGTTGTTTCTGGATGAGCTTCCGGAATTTGGCAGAAATGTTCTTGAAGTAATGCGGCAGCCGTTAGAAGATCGGGAAGTAACGATTGCAAGGATCCAGGGTAAATATATATATCCGGCAGGATTTATGCTGGTTGCGGCACGAAATCCCTGTCCCTGCGGCATGTATCCGGATCTGAATAAATGTACCTGTACCTGTAGGCAGATCCGACAATACAATGCAAGGCTTAGCAGACCTCTGCTCGATCGTATTGATATCAACGTAAATGTCCGCAGGATTGACTGTTCTGACCTGTTAGAGGATAAACGGGCAGAAACTTCGGCTGAGATCCGGGAAAGGGTGCTTGCGGCGCAGAATATACAGAAGGAGCGTTACCGTTCAGAGTCGATAAATTTTAATTCCCAACTGGATGGAAAGAGAACAAAGCAATATATTTCCCTGGGAAGGGCAGAGCAGGAGCTGGTGCGGGAAGCGTTTGAACATACAGAACTTTCTGCCAGAGGCTATAACCGGGTACTTAAGATCGCAAGGACGATCGCTGATCTGGCAGGAAGTATCGGGATCCATGAGGAACATTTAAAAGAGGCATTGTTTTTCCGGTATCAGAATCTTACAGAAGAGGCAGAGGGAAATATGCAGTACAAAGGAATGAAAGGGGGGGACAGATATGGAGTATGATCTTATAAGGCTGTGGCTGGGGATGATATCGGATATGGGGAATGCAGCACTTGGCAGGATCCTTGATTATTTTGGAGGACCTGAAGAACTGTGGAATGTTCCAGAACATGTGCTTCGGGAAACGTTGACAGAAAAACAGAGTGAACGGATCCTGTGCACACGGGATGAAAAGAAAATAATCGTCTATAAAAACAGACTAAAAGAGCGGAATATTACATATATATATCCAGGACATCCTTATTTTCCGGAAGTCCTGCGGGAAATTCCGGATTGTCCGTTTCTGCTGTATGCAAAGGGGTGTGTGGAGACGCTAAAACAGACAGAACCGGTATAGCGATCGTAGGTGCAAGAAAGGCATCCGCATATGGGAAAGAGATGGCGGAGCAGTTTGCTTCTGTGCTTGCAGAATATCGGACTGGTATTATCAGCGGACTTGCAGCAGGAATCGACGGCGCCGCCCAGCGTGCCGCAATCAATGTAGAAAATGGATTTACAGTTGCAGTACTAGGTTGTGGGATCAATATCTGTTATCCGAAGGAAAATTACAATTTGTTTGAACGGATTGGGCGTCAGGGTGTGATCCTGTCAGAATATGGGTTGGATATAGAGCCTGCGGCATGGAGATTTCCACTTAGGAACCGGATCATCAGTGGACTTGCAAAAGGGGTGCTGGTTGTAGAAGCACAGAAGAAAAGCGGATCTCTGATCACCGCCGATCAGGCGCTGGAACAGGGGCGTGAGGTGTATGCAGTTCCGGGACGGATTGGAGACAGAAACAGTGAGGGCTGCAATCATCTGATCCGGCAGGGGGCTATGCTTGTGACGGATCCTGAGGATATTGTGGAGGATTTAAAACTTGAACGGAGGATCCTTGCAGCAGGGAAAGCAGAATGTCGGGAGAACAGCCGGCTTACCGCTCTGGAACAGAAGATATGTGTCTGTATGGGGCGGGAAGTGCTGCATATAGAGGAAATCTGTGCCCGCGTGGATCAGCCTCCTGCAAGAATCCTGACAGCATTATTTGATATGGAAAGAAAAGGAATAATTCGGCAGCCGGTACGGTATTATTTTGCTGTTACACAGGGATGAAAACAGGATCCGGGGCATTTTTTCAGAAAATTGTAATAAAATATTCACTTGCATGGCAGGGAAAAATGGTGTATAGTTTGTGTCGTTTAAACGAACAGGAAAGGAAAGAGTACATGGCTAAATATCTTGTTATTGTAGAGTCTCCGGCGAAAGCCAAGACGATTAAAAAGTTTTTAGGCAGTAATTATGAAGTGATTGCGTCGAATGGTCATGTGCGTGATCTGCCTAAAAGCCAGATGGGCATTGATGTTGATAATGATTTTGAACCAAAATATATAACGATCAGAGGAAAAGGAGATATACTCGCACAGCTTCGAAAAGAAGTAAAGAAAGCTGACAAGGTGTATCTTGCAACTGACCCCGACCGTGAGGGAGAAGCGATCTCCTATCATTTATCAAAAGCACTGAAACTGGATGATAAGAAGTACAAGCGAATTACCTTCAATGAAATTACGAAAAATGCAGTAAAGAATTCAATTAAGCAGGCACGCGATATTGATATGGCACTTGTGGATGCACAGCAGGCGAGACGTGTATTGGACAGACTGGTTGGTTATAAGATCAGTCCGCTTCTCTGGGCAAAGATCAAGAGAGGTTTAAGTGCCGGACGTGTACAGTCAGTGGCATTGAAGCTGATCTGTGACAGAGAAAAAGAGATCAACGAATTTATTCCAAAGGAATACTGGACACTTTCTGCTATGCTGGTACCGGAAAAGGCAAAGAGAAGCATTGAATTCAAATACATGGGAAATGGAAGTGATAAGGAGGAAATATCTTCCAGAGCAGAATTGGATCATATCATAGAAACGATCGGAAAGCAGTCCTTTCAGATCGCATCGATCAAGGACAGTGAGCGTCATAAGAAAGCGCCACTTCCATTTACAACCAGTACGTTGCAGCAGGAAGCTTCCTCCAAGCTGAACTTTGCGACATCCAAAACGATGCGTATCGCACAACAGTTATATGAAGGTGTGGAGATCAAGGGCAGAGGTTCCATCGGTTTGATCTCTTATCTGAGAACGGATTCTACCAGAATATCAGATGAAGCGGCGGCAGCAGCCAAGGATTATATCATAAAGAATTTTGGAGAAGATTATACAGCCGGAATACCACGGGCAGACAAACCGGGTAAGAAGATCCAGGACGCGCATGAAGCAATCCGTCCGACGGATATTACATTGTCACCGGTGGTTATCAAGGATCAGTTGAGCAGAGAACAGTTCCGTCTGTATCAGTTGATCTATAATCGTTTCCTTGCAAGTCAGATGGCAGAGGCAGTATACAGCATTAAGACTGTAAAGGCAGAAGCGGCAGGCTATCGGTTCCAGACTTCGGTGTCAAAGATTGCATTTGCCGGATTTACAACGGTTTATAATGTGGACAACGAGAAGAGTGAGCATATTGCGGGAATTAAGGATCTGAATGAAGGCGATCTGCTAAAATTAGAAGATTTTGATGAGAAGCAGCATTTTACACAGCCACCGGCAAGATATACAGAAGCCCTTCTTGTAAGAACCTTAGAGGAGCTTGGCATTGGAAGACCAAGTACCTATGCGCCGACGATCTCAACGATACAGAATCGCCGTTATATAACAAAAGAGAATAAGAAATTATATGTAACAGAATTGGGAGAAGCCGTGAATCAGATTATGGAACAGGCATTTCCGGTTATTATCGACGTGAATTTTACAGCGAATCTGGAGTCCCTTCTCGATAAGATCGGTGAGGGTGCTATCGAATGGAAAGTTGTAGTAAGAAACTTCTATCCGGATCTCGATGCGGCGGTTAAGAAAGCAGAGAGTGAGTTGCAGTCCATTAAGATTGAGGATGAGGTAACGGATGAGGTGTGTGACGAGTGCGGGCGCAATATGGTCGTAAAGTATGGTCCACACGGCAAATTCCTTGCATGCCCGGGATTTCCGGAATGTAAGTTTACCAAGCCGTTCTTTGAGAAAACTGGAGTTCCTTGCCCAAAGTGTGGCGGTGACATTGTAATAAAGAAGACCAGAAAGGGCAGAAGATACTATGGATGTATCAATGCTCCTGAGTGTGATTTTATGTCATGGGCAAAACCATCAAAGGAAAAATGTCCGGTATGTGGCAGTTATATGGTTGAAAAGGGTAATAAGTTACTTTGTTCAGCAGAAAACTGTGGATATTCCAGAGATAATACCGAAAAGGAAAAACAGGCATAAGTGATCGGATGAAGTTGTCCGGCCTGCCATATAAAAAAAGTTGTTTTTAAATATTAAATCTCTCGTTTGACAGGAAAGACTATTGTTATCTCCAGACCATTGTGATAGAATGTCAAATAGTGTAGATTTTTTTATGCAAAAACAACTTTTTTGTATTTTACATACGGAGGAACAGAAATGAGTGTTCAATTATTAGATAAAACACGAAAAATCAACAAATTATTGCACAATAACAATTCGCATAAGGTTGTTTTTAATGATATTTGTGATGTTTTGAGTGATATTTTAAAATCAAATGTACTGGTTATCAGTAAAAAAGGAAAGGTTCTGGGAATTAAGAACCGTGAAGATATACCTGAGATCCATGAACTGATCGAGGATAAGGTCGGTCTTTTGATCGACAGTATGCTGAATGAGAGACTTCTCCTTGTATTGTCAACAAAAGAAAATGTAAATTTGACTACGCTCGGATTTGACAGTGATAACATAGAGAAATATCAGGGACTTCTGCTTCCAATCGATATAGCAGGAGAACGGCTTGGAACGTTATTTCTGTATAAGCTGGATGCACAGTATGATATTGATGATATTATTCTCGGGGAATACGGAACGACGGTTGTAGGACTTGAGATGATGCGGGCTTTAAATGAAGAAAATGCAGAAGAAGATCGTAAGATTGCAATTGTGCGTTCGGCGATCAGTACTTTATCATTCTCAGAATTACAGGCGATCAAGCATATTTTCTCAGAACTGGATGGAAATGAGGGAATCCTTGTTGCAAGTAAGGTTGCAGACCGGGTCGGAATTACCCGTTCCGTAATCGTGAATGCACTTCGAAAGTTTGAGAGTGCTGGTGTTATAGAAGCAAGATCCTCAGGCATGAAGGGAACTTACATTAAGGTTCTGAATGATGTTGTATTTGACGAATTAAAAGCCGTATAAAATTTTGCAAAGGAGAGTAAAGAAATGATATTACCAATCATAACATTATTAGTTGGCGTAGCAGTTGTAGGTGTAAGCTTTTTTATTCTGGATAGTCATGATTTTAAAGAGGAAGATGAGATATATAATGAAAGCTCAGAAGAATTAAAACGAAAGATCACGGAATTATGTGATTCTCTTCTTGAGCAGAGCAAGACATCATTAGACGAATACAGCGAAGATGTTCGCAAGAAGACAGAAAAGGAACTGAAGGAACAGATTGAAAAATGGGCATCCAAGTTGTCTGAAAAGGCAAAGAAGGAGATGATCGATTATATCAATCAGAGCCTTGCAGAAGCCTATGAAGAATATAATCCGGATGCAGAGAAAAAACCGGAAGCGGTTACTTATGAAGAACTTCTTGAAATGGAAGTAAAGGAAACCGAAGAAGAGATCGCAAAAGAAAAAGAACAACAGGCTGAAAAAGCTGTTTCGGAAGAGAAGCAGACAGAAGAAGCTCCCAAAGAAAATGAGCAGACAGAAGAAATCGAAGAAGAGCCGGATGAGAATTCTCTCGGAGCATTAGAGGCAAGTGAGACGGAGACAGTTATTTCCGGTGATGCAGTTGCAAATGGTGATATAACCGAAACTGTACCGGAACAGGATGTTGAAGAGAACACAGCAGAAGATGATGCGGAGGAACCAAAGGAAGAAGTAGAGGAAGCTGTTGCAGAAGAAGTTGTTGCTGAGGAAGCCGAGAAAGAAGCGGCAGAAGAAAAATCCAATGTTGTTGCCTTTAAGAAAGCAGAAGAGCCTGCTGTTGAGTCAGAAGCAACCGAAATTACAGAAGAAACAACAGTCGTAGAAGCAACCGGTACTGAGCCTGTACAGAAGACAGAACAGCCGGCGGGAGGCAACCGTTCCAGAAAGAAGAACCGCAAGAAGAACAGAACAAACAGAAATCAGAATCGTGCACAGGAGGCAAAGAAAGAAGCTCCTGCACCGGAAGAAATCTGGGATGATGAGAAAAATATCGATGAAGAAGTGGCAGAGCTTTACAAGCAGGGATTTGGAATTATGGAGATCGCGAACCAGCTTGGAATCGGTGTTGGTGAAACCAAGGTGATCATTAAAAATATTGAGAATCAGAAGCAGTAAATTGAAATTGTTTTATACGATAGGAGAAACGGCAGTATGAAGAAAAAATATTTTTTCAGAGGATTAGGCTTTGGACTTATCATTGGTGCGCTCGTTATGATGGTTGGAATTAAGTCCGGAAGCTTTGCAGATACAAAGAAGAATGATCCGTCAAAAGGAGATGCGGTAGAAGTTGTTGCATCAGAAGAAACTACTGAATCAGCGAAAACGACAGAGACTGCAACGGAAACGACAAAAGAGGATGCAGCTAAGGCAACGACGGAAGTGACGACAGAAGCTACAACAGAGGCGACAAAGGAAACCACAACGGAAAATACAACCAAGGCAACCACGGAAGCCACAACCGAAAGTACAACCAAGGCAACCACGGAAGCTACAACAGAAGCAACTACGGAAGCTACGACAGAGACGACGACAGAAACAACTACGGAAGCTACGACAGAGACAACTACAGAAGAAAAGAAAAAGGGTGGTTCGATTACGATCAAGCCGGGTATGTATGCAGAGGCAATCTCTCAGGCATTATATGATATCGGAATGGTAGACAGTGTACAGGATTTCTATGATTACCTTGTAAGCTCCGGTAATTCCATGAAACTGATGTGTGGAACTTTCACATTCAAGGGTGATGAAACCTACGATGAGATGATTACCATTATGAGAGATGGACGATAGTTATAGCATGAATTAAAACAAAATATGAGATAATGAGCATTGCGCTGGAATGTGCTCGCACATACCAGCATAATGCGAAAAAGACATGGAACTGTTAAGTGACATGAGATTATAAAAAGAAAGTGCTTGCATGCACTTTCTTTTTGTGTTATTATCGATTTTGTGTGTGGGCTTGAATATAGCAGGCTCATAAAAATAATATACATGCTGGTTGATTCCTGAAGTGGTGCCTATAGCTCGGGTGACTCGGTGAAAGAGAGATCAGCAGAAGAATATAACCATGGAGGTAGAAAAAATGAGCGTTATTTCAATGAAACAGTTATTAGAAGCAGGTGTACATTTCGGACACCAGACAAGAAGATGGAACCCTAAGATGAAGCCATACATCTACACAGAGCGTAATGGTATCTACATCATCGACCTTCAGAAGTCAGTAGGAATGGTTGACGATGCTTACAATGCAATCGGTGACTGCGTAGCAAATGGTGGAAAGATTCTTTTCGTTGGTACAAAGAAGCAGGCTCAGGACTCAATCAAGAGTGAAGCAGAGCGTTGCGGTATGTACTATGTAAACGAGAGATGGTTAGGCGGTATGCTTACAAACTTCAGCACAATCCAGACAAGAATCGCTACTCTTAAGAAGTATGAAGCTATGGAAGCTGACGGAACATTTGATGTTCTTCCTAAGAAGGAAGTTATCCAGATCAAGAAGGAGATGGAGAAGCTTCAGAAGAACCTTGGCGGTATCAAGGAAATGAAGGAAATTCCTGACATGATCTTCGTTGTAGATCCTAAGAAGGAAAGAATCTGTATCCAGGAAGCTCATTCACTTGGAATCAAGCTTGTAGGTATTGCTGATACGAACTGTGATCCGGAAGAATTAGATTATGTTATTCCTGGTAACGATGATGCTATCAGAGCTGTAAAGCTATTGTTTCAAAGATGGCAGATGCAGTTATCGAAGCTCAGCAGGGTGCTGATGCAACAGATGCTGAAGAAGTTGCAGATGAGGATGCAGCAGTAGAAGAGTAATATTTTAGAATATAAATACTAGAATTTTGGAGGTTATTACGATGGCTATTACAGCAAGCATGGTAAAAGAGTTAAGAGAACTCACAGGTGCTGGTATGATGGATTGTAAGAAAGCACTTACAGAGACAAACGGCGATATGGATGCCGCTGTGGAAGTACTCAAAAAGAGTGGTGCAGCTAAGGCTGAGAAGAAAGCAGCAAGAATTGCAGCAGAAGGTATCGCTAAGGTTGCAATTGATGGTAATACAGCAGTAGTTGTTGAAGTTAACTCAGAGACAGACTTCGTTGCAAAGAATGCAATTTTCCAGGAATTTGTACAGGCAGTTGCAGATAAGGCACTTACAGTAGATACAGAAAAGGCTGGAGATGGCGAAGACGTTGTTTCAATCCTTGATATGAAGGCTGATCTTGATGATAAGATTCTCAAGATTGGTGAGAAGATCTCCATCAGAAGATTTGAGAAGGTTACAGCAGATGTTGTTGCTTCTTATATCCATGGTGGAGGAAGAATCGGTGTTCTTGTAGCCGGTAACGGTGCTTCAGATGATGCAGTTAAGGAAGCACTTACAAACATTGCAATGCAGATCGCTGCTATGAACCCACAGTACATCTCAAGAGACGAGATCTCAGCAGATGAGCTTGCTAAGATGAAAGAGATCACAATTGACAGTGCATTAAATGATCCGTTCTCACTTCCAAAGCCGGTTCTTTCCAAGTTGATCGAGAAGGCTGTAGCCGGTGTATGGAGCGCAGAAGATGTAGCTATCTACGAAGAGAAGAAGTCAAACATGAATTTCTTACCGAACTTCCTTTCAAAGGAAGCTAAGGCTCAGTTAGCAGAGATCGCTTGTGCTGATAAGGAAGAGATCTCAGGCAACAAGATCTTCTCAGGACTTGTTGAAGGACGTATCTCTAAGCAGATGAAGGAAATCTGTCTTCTTGATCAGGTATATGTTAAGGCTGAAGATGGCAAGCAGACAGTTGCAGCATACCTGAAGTCTGTAAATCCTGCTCTTAAGATCGCTAAGTTCGTTCGCTTCGAAGTTGGTGAAGGTATGGAGAAGAAGAACGAAGACTTCGCAGCAGAAGTTGCTAAGCAGATGAATGTATAATTTTATTTGTTGAATGATAATAAAGTATTTCAAGCCCTTGAAAACATTATGTTTTCAAGGGCTGTTTTACAAATACGCGAAAAAGAAGCGGAGAAGATAACGATTATGAATGATACAGGGAATAAGCAGAAAATATTAAGATTACTGGAAATAACAGCCGGTGCATTTGGTCTGTTTGTTGCATTTGGTTGGTCTTTCTTTGATATGCTTGTTCGTTGCAAAGGAAAAAAACGACAGAAGAAAAAGAAATGGTTTCAACTGTCTCATATAAAGAAAAATCATCCAAGAGACAAATACGAAAAGGAATATGAAGAAGGAAAACTGTGGTGTGCTGAGCAGCAGATGAAGGATTGCTTTATCAGAAGCAGAGATGGACTGTATCTGCATGCTTATTATCTTCCGACAAAAGAAGCGAAACGTTTTGTTTTGTTAAGTCATGGATATAAAGGTAGTGGCTTTGGCGATTTTGCATATACAGCACGTTTCCTTCATGAGAATGCGTGTAATTTATTGTTTATTGATCAGAGATGCTGCGGTTTGAGCGAGGGTGAATATATTACATTTGGTGCAAAAGAGCAATGGGATGTACAGCAATGGAGTTATTATATTGCTGCAAGAAACAAAGAGAAGCTCCCAATCTATCTTTATGGAGAATCCATGGGGGCTGCGGCGGTGCTTATGGCTTCAGGACATAAGCTGCCGGAAGAAGTGAAAGGCTTGATTGCAGATTGTGGATTTTGTTCGATGAAGCGTCAGCTTCAGGATATCGCAGCTAACTGGTTCCATTTGGACTGGGTAGAGCTGCTTTTGTTCCGTGTAGATCTGTTTTGCAGGATGTTTGGAAGATTTCATATGAGTGATGCTGACACGATAGAAGCAATGAAGAAAAATAAACGTCCGGTTTTGTTTTTTCATGGGGAAGCAGATACCTATGTAGTTCCAGAGAATTCTGTATATAATTATGCATTATGCAGTGCTCCCAAAGAACTGGTCATTATACCGGAAGCACGGCATCTATGTGCGCCATATGCAGCTCCGGGGCTTTACCGACAAAAGATGCTTGATTTTTTTGAAAAATATGATAATTAAAATAGAATCACCGGAAGTAACAGGATCCCTCTTAAGCAGATAAGGTAAATGCCGAATCTGTTTAAGGGGGATTTTTATATTGGGATAATTCTGATCCATAGATTACTTTTAAAGTTTCGGTCAATTTCATGTAAAGTGTTTGTTAAGTTGTACAAGGGGTGGAATTCAAAAATGAAATGTGATAAGTTCACAAAAGAATAAAGAATACAGGAGGTTATCCATGATGATGAAACAATATCCCTTAACAGCAGCACAAAAAATGCATGATGACTGGATAAAAAAATATAAAACACAGCAGGTGTCCGGTGTCAGTGTTGTGGCATCTTTAAAAGCAGAACTGGATTTCGGACTTTTAAAAAAATGTATTCAGTTGGAATATGAGAGATATGGATGTATGCGTATTCGTTTTACGAAACGTGATAAAAATGGTGATGTGAAGCAATATCTTACTGAAAAAGAAACCCGTGACATTCCTTTAAAAGACTTATCAGGAATGCGTATGAAAGAAGCAGACAATCTAATGCAGCAGTGGGCATATGAGACATTTGACGGAGATGATATTCCGCTTTGCGATGTAGTGATGGTTAAACTGCCGGATGGATATAATGGTTTCTTCATCCATATGGATCATAGATTGATTGATTCCTGTGGACTGGTTGTGATGATCAATGACCTGATGCAGTTATATACGCATTATAAATTCGATACACCATATCCGCAGAAGTTAGCTGATTTTGAGGAAGTGCTGGTTAAAGATCTGAATCGTGCAAATAATGAAAAACGGTTTGCCAAAGATAAAAAGTTCTGGGATGATCAGCTGGATGCATGGGGGGAACCCCTTTATTCTGATATCCAGGGTTCAGATGTACTGGAAACATCAAGAAAGTTACATAGGAATAAAACACTCAGGCTGCCGATATAGAATTAGATCAGTTGTTTGTGGCAGTAAAGGATTATCAACTGGAGCCGGAGCCAACGAAAAATCTGATAGATTTTTGTATGAACCATCAGCTTTCAATGACAAATCTGTTGTTGCTTGGTATTCGTACATATCTGTCAAAGATGAATCATGGACAGGAAGATATTACGATAGAAAACTTCATTTCAAGACGGTCTACTCATGATGAATGGACCTCCGGTGGTAGTCGGACTATTATGTTTCCATGTAGAACTGTGATTTCGGCAGATACTGATTTCCTGTCGGCAGCATATGAGATCCAGAATATGCAGAATCGGATCTATATGCACAGTAACTATGATCCGGCGTTGATCAGAGAGGAGATGCAGAAACGATATCATACACCGAAGAATACAGCCTATGAAAGCTGTTACCTTACTTATCAGCCGATGCCGGTAAAATTGGATAATCCTCATCTGGTACAAATTCCACAGCATGCAAAATGGTTTGCAAATGGTGCAGCTACAAAGAAAATGTATCTGACAGTATCTCATACAGATAATGGAGGTATGAATTTTTCATATCATTACCAGACCGCACATTTGGCAGAACATGATATGGAATTGTTATATTACTATATGATGCGGATATTGTTTAAAGGAATCGCGGAACCTGATATGAGTATCGGAGAAATCATGGAACAGGTATAAAATAAAACATATAAAGGAGAAATTATTATGACACAGGAAATGCAATTTAAGAAAATCATAGCACAGTATTGTGATGTTAAGCCGGAGGAGATGACAAACGATATGAAGTTCAGAGAAGATCTGGGCTTTAGTTCGCTTGATTTTATGTCTTTCTTGGGAGAAATCGAAGACACATTTGACATTGAACTGGAGGAAGACGATGCACTGCATGTATTCACAATTGTAGAAGCACTTGATCTGTTAGAGCGATTACAGCAGGAAACTGTATAATCAGAGAATATAAGTATATGATCGCAGTAAGTATGTGCGGAGGTATAATAAGATATGTTGATTCGTGATATTTTGGAAGAAAGCGAAAAAAAGTTTTCAGAAATAAAGGCAGTAAAATGGTTGAAGAAAAAGGAGATCTGTGATAGAAGCTACCGGGAGCTGATGGAGAATGCCAAGTCTGTCAGAAAAGGATTGTGTGAGGAAAGCTTTCAGGGAAAGCATATAGCATTGATCGGTAGTAGTTCTGTGGAATGGATAGAAGCTTATCTGGGAATTATAACAGGTCAGGCAGTAGCCGTTCCTCTTGATGCAGGACTTCCGGTAGAGGATTTGATAGATCTTCTGAATCGTTCAGATGCGGAAGCACTCTTTTTAAGTCCTAAAATTCAGACCTTGTCGGAACGGATACTGGAGGAATGTCCAAAACTGAAAAAAATCTGGATATTACAGGAAGAAAACATCGAAACAAATCAGAAAAAAGTTGCATCTGTAGCAGAATTAATGACGTCAGGTATAAACGGTACAGATGATTTTGCAGCACCGGATCCGGAAGATATTGCTACGATTATTTTCACCTCCGGAACTACAGGAAAAAGTAAAGGTGTTATGCTGACACAGAGAAATCTGGCAGAAAATGTAAAATCTGTTAATTATACTGCAGAGCCCGGAACCATAGTATTAAGTGTTTTACCGATTCATCATGCATTTTGCCTTGTTATGGATTGGCTCAAAGGTTTTTCCTTTGGAGCAACGGTATGTATCAATGATTCACTGTTGCATATGGTAAAAAATATGGCGTCTTTCATCCTGATATTATGCTGATGGTACCTTTGATGGTAGAAACAATCTACAAACGTCTTTCGGCAATGAACCCGTTGATCCCAAAGAAAATAGTTGCAGCCAAGGCATTTGGGGGAAAGCTGAAAACAATATTTACAGGTGGAGCACATCTGGATCCGTTTTATATTGAGAAATTTGCAGAATATGGTGTAAATATTTATGAGGGATATGGAATGTCGGAATGTTCGCCTGTTATCAGCAGCAATGTACCGGAAGATCATAAGACCGGTTCTATAGGACGACCGCTTTCCAATGTTGAGATTTCTTTTGAGGATGGCGAGATTCTGGTACGGGGCAGCAGCGTTATGAAGGGTTATTATCAGATGCCGGAAGAGACTGCAGAGACCTTAAAAGGTGGATGGCTGCATACGGGAGATAAAGGATATCTGGATAAAGACGGATTCTTATTTATCAATGGAAGAATAAAAAATCTGATCATTCTTTCAAACGGAGAAAATATATCACCGGAGGAAATAGAAAATAAACTTGCTCTTGGAAAACTGGTGGGAGAGGTGATTGTGACAGGAGAGAACAATGGCCTAATTGCAAGAATCTATCCGGATCAGGATGCTGTCTCGGCAAAACGGATGAACGAGGAAACAATCAGATCAGAGCTTCAGGCATTTATTGACAGTTATAATAATACGCAGCCGACCTATCGTCGGATTACGGGGTTGATTATTCGTAAATATCCATTTATCAAGAGTGCAACTAAGAAGATAAAAAGGCAGGAAGTTCTGATTGATGAAGCACTTTAAGACAGATAAGGGAGTATACCTGTGAGAAATGACTGTGTCAGTATCCCGGCAATGATTTCTTCGGAACTCTCAAAATTTTCTCTTGTCCATTTATGGAGAACACCCAAGGTACTGCCAATGCTGCATGCGATCATATAGGAGACCTCTTCCTTGGAGTGCATGGAAGGCGTTGTTTTCCGGGTGGCATCTGTTACATAACGATGGAACATAGTTAAAGCCTTTTCAAAGAATTCATCGCCTCTTGGACTCCGGAGAATATTTGCCAGAAACGGATTCGTTTTGGTATAATTACAAATTGTCAGAAAGAAAGATTTGCATATATCCTGATTGTTTTCAGGATGAAAGTCTTCCATGAGGGTGAAAATATCCTGGATAGTTTTATCTTCAACAGCAGTTATAAGAGCTGGAATATTTTCGTAGTGGTTATAGAATGTACTGCGAACAATTCCGGCTCTTTTTATGATGTCGGTCACGGTAATTTTTTCTATTCCTTTTTCTTTCAATACCAATAAAAATGCATCACAAATGGTATCTTCAATAAAGCAGTAGCGTTCATCGGATATTTCATGCAACATAGTGGTCTCCTTTCTGATGTGTATTTATTTTATCACAGTTTTTATACAACCGGGTAAAAATGTAATGAAAATAGCTCCTTTTTCTGTATTTATGTAAAAAAGTTTATAATATCTTTATTTCCCTTACGAAATATGGTAACATATGAAAGTAAATTCGAAAACAGAGGAAAAGCATATGAAGTACAGATGCGTGGTTTCAGATTTGGACAGAACGATTTTAAGACGGGATGGGATTTCCCATAGAACAAAGGAAGTTCTTGAAAAACTGGCAGACAGCCACGTTATTTTTATTCCGGCAAGTGGAAGATCTGTTTATTCCATTCCAGAATGCATCCGGGAGATTCGGGGTGTCCGGTATGCGATCACATCCAATGGGGCAGCAATCTATGATTTATCAGATGATCATTCAGTATATAATTTAAAATTACGACCGGAAGTACCGGAGCAGATATTTGATCTGGTTACGGATAAAGATGTATTCTTTGAATGTTTTATAGACGGTAGAGGATATACATCTGAGATATATTATGAGAATCCAATGAATTTTGGAGAGTCAGAGGATATCAGTGCTTATGTAAGAAGCACCAGAACGCCGGTGCCTGATATAAGGCAGTTTATTTTACAGCATAATACGGAGTTGGATTCGATCTCAATTGTAGGACCGACAGAGAAAAAATACCGTATCATGCATGAATTAACGCAAAATATCCATACTGTTTATGTAACATCCGGAGCGCCGCGATTGATTGAGATATCTGATCGTCATTCCGGCAAACATAATGGGTTAAAGGAAGTTTTACGATTCCTTGGAATATCAATGGAAGAAACAATTGCTTTCGGCGATGGAGATAATGACAGTGAGATGTTAGCAGAAGCCGGACTTGGAGTTGCGGTTTTAAATGCGACAGAGCGTTGCAAGGAAGCGGCGGATCTTGTGATCGGTGATTATCTGGATGACAGTGTAGCCGAATTTCTGGAAGAAACAGTGCGGTAACGGCACACAGAATTTTGATTATAAAGCATGGCATATATCTGTAGTGAGGGACAGGTAGACAACCAATGCTTTTAATAAGAATAAACAAAAGAAAGGAAGGGAAATATGGATAAATTTTTCCACATTTCAGAGCGCGGTTCTAATGTTCGTACAGAGATTATGGCCGGACTCACAACATTTTTTGCCATGGCATACATTGTCCTGGTAAACCCAAATCAGGTAGCAGCAGATGGTAAGGCTGGATGGCTTGTTGCAGAAGGCGCAAGCGCAGCAGAAGTAGGCAGGGTTTGGAATGCAGTATTTATCGCATCCGTTCTTGTGGCTGTTATCGGTACACTTCTTATGGCATTCCTTGCCAGAATGCCGTATGCACAGGCATGTGGTATGGGACTGAATTCATTCTTCTGTACCTCATTTGTGTCCGGTGCATTCTTTGCAGGCTGTAGCGTGATTGAAGGTTATCAGTCAGGTCTTGTTATCATCCTGTTATCAGGTATCGTATTTCTGATCCTGTCTGTAACCGGACTTCGTAAGTACATTGCGACAGCCATGCCGGAATGCCTGAAGAAATCAATACCGGCCGGTATCGGTTTGTTCATCGCATTGGTTGGTTTAAAGGGTTCAGGTCTTGTACAGGCGAATAAGTATACACTGGTACAGATCTTTGATTTCCATGGAGCAATTTCAGGCGCAGAGACACCGGCAGCTGCATGGAAAGCAGTTATTCCACCGGTTGTAACTATCATCGGTATTATCCTGATCGCAGTTCTTGCAAAGTTAAATGTAAAGGGAAATATCGTAATCGGTATCATTGTTTCCACAGTTCTTTATTATGTATTTAATCTGGAGACACCATCTTTTGATGTATCCAGCATCGGTCAGTCTTTCAAAGACTTTGGCGAGATCGGTTTCCTTGGATGCTTCAAGGCGGATGCATGGAGAAATGCATTTGAAAGCCATATGTTGGTGGCGTATTCTCAGGTATCATGCTGATCGTTGCATTCTGTCTGGTAGATATGTTTGATACGATCGGAACCTTATACGGAACCGCATCACAGGCAAATATGTTAGATGAGAATGGTGACCCGATCAACTTAGATAAGAGTATGATGTGCGATTCTATCGGTACAGCAGCAGGTGCTATTCTTGGTACATCGACATGTACAACCTTCGTTGAGTCTGCATCCGGTATCGCAGCAGGTGGTAGAACAGGTCTTGCAAGTTTAGTTACAGCAGCCTGCTTCGCAGTATGTCTGTTCTTAAGCCCAATCGCAGGTGTGATCCCAACATGTGCAACAGCTCCGGCACTGATCTTTGTAGGTGTATTAATGGCTAAGAACTTTGCCAAGATCGATATGGATGATATGCGTTCAGCAGTTCCTGCGTTCCTTACCTTCCTTATGATCCCATTAACCTATTCTATTTCAAATGGTATCGGTGTAGGATCAATTTCATACGTTCTGATTACCTTATTCACAGGTAACTACAAGAAGAAAGATATCGTTGTAACGATCATCGCAGCGTTATTCGTTGTAAAGTTCATCTTTGTTACAATGTAGGAAGGTATCTTATTTCTAATGAAATGGATTCTTATATTATCATGTAAAAGATACATTTCGTTTTCTGTTCGGTTTGCACGCTCATTAGCCAGCAGTCGCCCAGACTCGTCCTTCGGACTCAGACATGGGCTTGATGCTAGCAGCCAGTGCAAAGCCTCACAACGAAAACTGCATGAACATCTTTGTACATGATAATATAAGTAATCATTTCATAAAGAAATAAGGTATTTTATTTTTGAAACAGGCAATAATTTTTTTGTTGTTGTGCTGCCAAAGACAGAAAACGTCTGCCCTGAAAACTATGTTCTATAAGCAAACCTGTTCGAACGTCGGTCCTTGACGAGTCACCACAGGTGAGGAGTTTAGTACCGTTACGTGAGAATAGAACGCAAGTGTTTTGCGATAGAACATAGTTTTCAGGGCAGACGTTTTCGTCCGTTTAACCATAAAAAATATGCACCAGAGTGGAATCGAACCACCGCACACGGCTCCGGAGGCCGTTGCTCTATCCACTGAGCTACTGGTGCATGCCTTATATATAATACAATATTTCGCTGAAATAATCAAATATTTTCTTATATTTCTTCGCTGAATTATGAATACTTCCTGGATGAACTTGCAAAATACAGAACAGAATGGTAGAATTTTGTCGATATAAAATATGAAAAGGAGCATAGGAAAATTGAATCATAAAAAAAACAGTTTTCTTGGTGATACATATATAAAGACAAAAGAAGGAGAGATCGTGATCCGGGCTGGAATGAAGCTTGCGATCGGCTGGGTGATATTTGCATTATTGTGTTCCTGTTATGTGTACGCATTTTTTATCAGAAAACCCAAAATTGTGCCGGGAGAAAATAATACGGTTGAGCTGACGATTCCGGAGAATGCATCATATAAGAAAAGTGATGTTTCAGAGATCAATGATCTGGTTAGTAAGTATCTTACGGCAAAAGCAGCCTGTGATCAGGCAACGTTACAGTCACTGGTGACGGATCCAACCGAGTTTGATGATATGTCAGTATTGGAAAACTCTGCAAAATACCTAAAAGGTTTTGAAGATACGACCTGTTATCTGGCAGATGGTTATGCAGAAGGAGAATATGTTGTGGTTGAATTGTCCTATATGGACATTGCGGACGTAGAATCAAAGCCACTTGATATCGTGACCTTCTATATTATAACAGACCAGGATGGTTCGTATAAGATCGCTAATGGGGAGCTGTCAAATGCACAGCTTTCTTATCTGAACAGCTTTAAGGCATCAAAGGATATTCAGGATATCTATGTTCATGTAAAAGAGAATACAGAATATCTTCTGGATACAGATAAAACATTCCGGGCATTTTATGATTTGATCAGCAAACCGGCTACAACAGGGAATACTGCAGCTACACCGGAAGATGCACAATAGGAAGGATATTTTAGCTGATTCTGCAAATGTGTGAACCAGTTAGCAGTAGGTTTGTAAGCAGATATCAAGACATAAAAAGTTCCATAAAAGAATTCTTTGGATATGACAGAATTCTGATACGGAACTTTTTTGTTTTATTATTTGCCTTATATAATATAGAAGTTACAGACGACCGTCCGCAGACATACTAGATAGCATTTTCTTCATTTACAGGAGATACAATACCGATGTCGATTCCACGAGTTTGAACAGGAGTGGAGAATACGATCTGTGTTTCTGTATTTCCGAATCGCTGTAGCTGGCCAATGAAAGAATCCAGTTCCATTGTGCTTGGAAAACAAACCTTCATCAACATAGAGTAGGCACCGGTCACACAATTACATTCCAGTACATTGGGGCAGGCATCGATAAAGGGATAAAAGGTTGGTTTCTGTTTTGGATCGAGTGCCATGTGTATAAATGCGGTAATGTGATACCCCAGAGCTTCCGGGTTGATGCCTGCATGGTATCCGGTGATCACACCTGCCTTTTCCAGCCGGTCGATTCTTGCGGATACCGCAGGAGAGGAGAGAAATACTTTATTTGCCAGATACTTTAAAGGGGTTCTGGCATTGTGCTGTAATAAATGTAATATTTTCTTATCGATATTATCCATATATTCACGTCCTTTATAAAATGTTATAACTTCAGCTTCTAAATTTAAATACAAAAAAAGGTGCGTTTCCGTAGAAACACACCTTTGCGTTTGCCTTATTATACGTCGGAAAAAGAGAAAAAACAAGCCCTGAAATTGAAAAGTTGTAATTGTTTACTTTTAATGATCAGAATGGTATGATTAAAAAGATATGGTTATAAAGAAAACAGATAAAAAGAGCGGCAAAACAGTCGCAGCAGAGAGACAGAACAGGAAGGGTCATGATATGGCAGAAGGCATTCGAATTAATAAATATCTGAGCGAAGCTGGCATTTGTTCCAGACGTGCGGCAGATGAATATATATTAAAAGGCAGGATCACAATAAATGGGAAGCCTGCGGAAATGGGACAGAAGATAGAGGCAAATGACAGGGTAATGGTCGATGGAAAGCCTGTAAGAAAGCGTGAAGAGACAGTTATTCTTGCATACAATAAACCACTGGGACTGACCTGCACGGCAAGTCATGATGATCCGGATAACATCTTTGATCATATTAAGTATCCGATCCGATTGCAGTATGTAGGAAGATTAGATAAGGATTCACAGGGATTACTGCTTTTGACAAACGATGGAGACCTGTCAAACAGTATCCAGAAGTCAGTCAATAATCATGAGAAGGAATATCGTGTCCGTGTGAATAAGCCGATCACGGACGAATTTTTAACACAGATGGCGGCAGGTGTTCCGATTCTTGATACGGTGACAAAAAAATGTCGTCTGTATAAGATCGATAATTATTCCTTTAAGATCATAATTACACAGGGGCTGAATCGCCAGATCCGCCGAATGTGCGAATATTTTGGATATAAGGTCGTAAATCTGAAACGGCTTCGAGTGATCAATATTCGTCTGGGGAATCTGAGACCGGGTGAGTACCGCCATTTGACAAAGGAAGAAGAAACAGAACTCAGACGTTTAGTGGAACGAAAAGAAGAAGTAAAAACAAAGCGGGAAGAAGCACAGCCGGATAATAAAAATGAACAGAATGTTGTTGGAAATAAGAGGTATGTCAGTTGGAAAAGAGAGACAGAATCAAAGAATTAGTTGAAAAACTGAATGCGGCATCAAAGAAATATTATCAGGAAGATACCGAGATCATGAGCAATCTGGAATATGATGCCTTGTATGATGAACTGGTAGAACTTGAAAAAGAGACAGGAATTGTAATGTCGAACAGTCCGACGGTTCATGTCGGATATGAGATTGTAAGTGAGCTTCCGAAAGAGGCTCATGAGCATCCAATGCTTTCTCTGGATAAGACCAAGAGTGTGGAAGCACTGGCAGCATGGCTTGGCACACATCAGGGTGTGATCTCATGGAAGTTAGATGGTCTTACCGTTGTCCTTACCTATGAGAATGGCACACTTGTAAAAGCAGTAACCAGAGGAAATGGCTTAGAGGGCGAGGTTATAACGAACAACGCAAGAGTATTTGCAAATATTCCGAAAGAGATTCCATATAAGGGTAAGCTGACGATCCGTGGAGAGGCAGTTATCAAGTATTCAGATTTTGAGAAGATAAATGAGCAGATCGCAGATGCAGATGCAAAATATAAAAACCCGAGAAACTTATGCAGCGGCTCTGTCAGACAGTTGAATAACCGCATTACAAAAGAGAGAAACGTACATTTCTTTGCCTTTAATCTGGTGGATGGAGAAGATGTGGACTTTAAGAATTCCTTTTCCTATGAATTAGACTGGCTGGAGCAGCAGGGCTTTGATGTCGTAGAGCATTATCTGATCGATGCTGATAAGCTGCCGGAGCGTGTAGCAAAGTTTGCAGAACAGATTGAGCAGAACGATTTTCCTTCGGATGGTCTGGTACTGGTGTTAGAAGATCTTGCATATGGAAAGAGTCTCGGTAGAACAGCGAAGTTTCCAAGAGACAGTATGGCATTCAAATGGGCGGATGAACAGGCAGTGACCCATCTGCAGTATGTGGAGTGGAGCCCTTCCAGAACGGGACTTATCAATCCGGTTGCAGTATTTGATCCGGTGTCCCTTGAAGGAACAACAGTCAGCCGTGCAAGTATCCATAATGTCAGTATCCTTCGGTCGTTGCAGCTTGGGATCGGAGATGAGATCTCGGTCTATAAGGCAAATATGATCATTCCGCAGATTGCCGAAAATCATACCAGAAGTGGAAATGTACCGATTCCGGAATCCTGTCCTGCTTGTGGTGGTCTGACAAAGATCGTGACGGAGGGAGAGGGTGTAGATCAGGTAGAGACCCTTTATTGTACCAATGAATTCTGCCCTGCAAAGAAGTTAAAATCATTTGCTCATTTTGTATCCAGAAATGCTATGAATATTGACGGCCTATCAGAAGCCACGATAGACAAATTTATTGAACAGGGATATCTGGATCATCTGGATGATCTCTATCACCTGAATCGTCATGAAGAAGAGATCGTTGAGATGGAAGGCTTTGGAGAGAAGTCTTATGCGAAGCTGATTCAGGCTGTTGATACATCCAGACACACAACGATGAACCGTTTTGTCTATGGCCTTGGAATTCCTGGGGTCGGAGATGCAACAGCGAAGCTGATCTGCAAACATTTTAAAAATAACCTGGATCAGATCATGCATGCGGATGTAGAAGCATATACAGAGATTGATGGAATTGGAACAGTGATCGCAGAGGAAATTGTAAGATATTTTAAAAATCCGTCGAATTGTGCTATTATAGATAGGTTGCTTCGTGAATTAGAGTTTGAAGCAGAGACTGAAACGGTACCACAGACGCTTGCAGGTATTACCTTTGTAATAACCGGAAGTCTGGTACAATTTGCAAACCGGGATGAGATGAAGCAGTATATCGAAGACCGGGGCGGAAAGGTAGCAGGTTCTGTATCTTCAAAGACCGGATATCTGGTCAATAACGATGTGACATCCACATCTTCGAAGAATAAAAAAGCACAGAGTCTGGGAATACCGATCATTTCAGAAGCGCAGTTTCTGGAACAGTTTTCCTGATAATATAGAAACAGAAAAATGGCAGTTGGAACAGAAAGGACTTGATAGAAAATGCCAATTAGAGTTGACGATGATTTACCGGTAAAGAAAATACTGGAGGATGAGAATATCTTTGTGATGGGTTCAGACAGAGCCATCCGTCAGGATATCCGTCCGCTTGATATATTGATATTGAACCTGATGCCTTTAAAGCAGGATGCAGAATTACAGCTTATGAGAAGTCTGTCAAATACGCCGCTTCAAGTGAATATTTCCCTGATCCGTACGATGACATATGAATCCAAGCATGCACCCAAAGGCCATCTGGAACGGTTCTACACCGATTTTTCCAGCATCAAAGATCGGAAATGGGATGGATTCATTATCACAGGAGCACCGATCGAGAAGATGGAATTTGAAGATGTAGAATACTGGGATGAATTAAAAGAAATCATGGACTGGTCGGAGAAAAATGTAACCTCCACGATCCATATCTGCTGGGGCGCACAGGCAGGTCTGTATTATCGGTATGGGGTGCAGAAGTATGAGCTGGATAAGAAATTATCAGGAATCTATATGCATCATACCTTCCACAGAAAGACACCGCTTGTTCGTGGGTTTGATGATATCTTTTATGTACCGCATTCCAGATATACAGGTGTAGACAAAGATGAGATCGTAAAAAATCCGCATCTGGAGATCGTAGCGGAGTCCGATGAGGCAGGTCCTTATCTGATCATTGGCGATGAAGGAAAGAATATATTCGTAACCGGACATCCGGAATATGATATTCTGACGCTTGATAAAGAATATAAGCGTGATCTTGCAAAGGGACTGAATCCGGATATTCCGGTAAATTATTATCCGGACAACGATCCAAGCAAGACACCGATCAAATCTTGCGCTGCCATGCTAATACATTATATGCCAATTGGCTGAATTATTACGTATACCAGATAACCCCGTATTTATGGACAGAAAAGGCGGATAAAAAGAAAGATGAAACAGCAGAATAAACGATTAATACTTCTATGTATAGCAGCTTTGTTGATATTGTTTATGGGAGCCGGGAAAAATACCGGAAATGTGCAGGCTGCGGAATCAGTAAAGAAACAGGAATTATCACAGGACGAGAACACACATACATTTTCAAATGCCAGTGACGGTTCCTTCCAATATGATTATGCAGTAAAGTCAGATTACTATAAAGGTATGGGTGTAGATGAGAGCACCGGACTGAAATATGCACTTGTAAGCTATGATGAGAAGCTGTGGGCGGTTGTAGTAACTAAGAAAAGTGAGTTTAATGGTTCCTATGATACCAGCTCTTATACAGGCAAGATGTCATTGAAATTTAAGCCGGCAACGACAAAGACCGTGCTTCGGTTTTCAAAAAATAAAACCGGAAACACAGCTCTTGAAAAATGCTTTTACTATAGTGACGATTATTCCATTCTGACAACCGGTTTTTCAAAGGATATATATTACATTGACGGAACACCGGTAAAAGGAATCAAGAAGGTAGCGGGAACGTATTATTTCTTCCGGAAAGGAAAGCGGGTGGATGAAACCGGCTGGTATCCATATGGAAGATCACAGGTATATGTAAAGGATGGAAAGGCAATATTCCGCTTTTCAGGAGATGCCTGTTATTCATTCACAAATGGCAAGAAACAGCGTGTAACGGATCGTTACATCAGCGTTAAAGGCACAGTGTACTGGTTTGATGCAACGGGTGCACTGGCACAGGGAATGAAACAGGCCGGCGGAGAATATTATTATCTGCGGGATGGTGTAAGCCGTCGGAACTATTATAAAAAGGTTGATCGTTATGGCTATTATTTTGGCGAAGATGGCAAAGCAGTAAGAGATACATGGGTAAATGTAAAAAATGCCATGATGTATTTTAATGCAAATGCACGTAATACAAAGACCTATTATCTGGATGGATATAAGGACAGCGAGCGGATCGGAATGTATAAGATCTACAGTAAAAACAAATGGAATTTTGTAACAGATGGCATTTATAAGATCGATGGCTCATTTGTATATTTTAAAAATGGAAGACATTATACATCAACCAGATGGTACAGCTCAAATGATACGACCATGTATTATATCCGAAAGGGAGAAGTGCTCTATAAACGAAAACAGTCCGGAAACGGATATGTGCTGTATCAGGCAAATGGAGTCAGATGGAAGAAAGTTTCCAGTATGTGGGCGCCATATAATAAAGGGAAAACCTTTTACTATGATAAAAATGGAACAAGTCTGTACCGGTATTTTAATGCCAGCTATTCAAAGAGCAAATACAGGAACACAGTATGGATCTATGATGCAGGAAGTTCCGGATGGCAGCAGGTAACAGATAAATTATTAAATATTCATTCGGATTATTATTATATACCGGAAGATGGCGTGATAAAGGCAGAAGAGGCTGGCAGACCATTGACAAAAAAACTGCAGTCTATACGGATGCTTCCGGAAAAGTATCAAAATACATATATTATGACAAGACCGGAAAATATTCCATATACAGAGAAGGACAGAAGCTGGATCAGATCGTTCCGGGGATTGTTACTGTCCAGATCAATGGCAAGACGGTATATTACCTGATGAATGAACAGGGACAGAGTGTATCTGGAAGTCAGTCCGTGGATGGATATCTATATGACTTTGACAAATATGGACGTGCATATAGCAGACGACTGGAAGGTTCTGTTTACTGGGATATGGATGCATGGATGAAGCGCGTGATCCTGGCATATCTGGGTAAGACAAATATATATTGCAATGTATTTGTCGATCAGGCATTTGCACTTGCTGGTGGAGATGATCCATCGCAGAAACTTGCGGTTCAGTATACAAGTCCGGAAAAAGGCGGTATCCTGTTAGATCGGATGTATACCGGAACGGAATGGGGCGGTGCCGGAACTGTGACCGGAAAAGTTGTTCTGTCAGATGGGAAAAGCTGGATGAAACAGGATTCGATTCAGTTGAATTCAGATATTGTAGATTTCTCATATGATGCATTAACTCCGGGAGACGTGATCGTATATTATAAAAACGGAGAGACAGAGGCAAGCCATGTTTCCCTGTTTCTTGGTAAGTTTAAAAATGCGGCAGCGGTTAAGAAATATCTGATCCGGATGGGTGTTTCCAAACAGTTGGCGGAAGCCTGTGTCAAGGACTGGGGCGCTTATTATGATAATGATGGAACTTACTGGTGTATTCACGGTGGAATGGGAAGCAGTAGTCAGGTCTATATCAGTAACAGTACTTATTGTATTCCGGCATCCGGCAATACATATACATATGGAAGAAAGATCATAAATGTGATCGACTGATAATACAAAAGCATTAGAATGCGGATATTGCATGGTTGTATGTAACTTACAACAGCAAATTGTCCGTATCTAATGCTTTTTTAGATGTTTATTCCTCAGAAGATAATTCTTCCCACTGTTCATACATCGTGTTCAATTCTTCTTCTACAGAATTTCGTTCTTTTGTCAGATCATTTAACAGTGCAACATTTGTTGCATTTTCAGGAACCAGAAATTCTTCATCAATTTCAGCCAGACGGTTTTCAAGCTGTTCGATCTTGTCTTCCAGCTTTTTCAGATCATTTGCTTTTTTCCGAAGTCTTGCCTGTTCGGCTTTGCTTTCCTTCCAAGAGAGCTTTGCCTGGGATTCTGTCTGTTTTTCCTGAGAGACAGTATCAGATACTGGTGCAAATGCCTGCTTTCCGGTGGAAGCCGGCTGGGCTCTGTGGCTTTCGTAGTAATCATAGTTTCCAATATAATTGGTTAACTGCTTATCCTTTAATTCGATGATCCTTGTTGCTGTCTGATTGATAAAATATCGATCATGGGATACATAAAGGACTGTTCCGGTATAGTTCCGTATCGCTTCTTCAAGGATCTCCTTGGATGTGATATCCAGATGGTTGGTCGGCTCATCGAGAATCAGGAAGTTTGCAGATGAGAGCATCATTTTGGCAAGGGATACACGCCCTTTTTCGCCCCCGCTCAAGTCTGCGATCCGTTTGAACACATCCTCTCCGGTAAACAGAAAGGCGGCAAGAACGTTTCGGATCCTGGTATTGGTCAGGTCGGGATAGGCGTTGCTGATCTCGTCAAATACCGTATTGTTCATATTCAGGACCTGATGCTCCTGATCGTAGTAACCGATCTTGACACGGGAGCCTAAGATGACAGTTCCGTCATCCTTTGGAACAAGCTTGTTGATGATCTTTAAGATCGTAGTCTTACCGGTTCCGTTTCCGCCGATCAGGGCGACATGCTCACCACGTTTGATCTCCATATTCAGATCGGAAAACAGATTATACTGTTCAAAGGCTTTGGACAGCCCTTCGATCGTAAGTACATCTTCACCGCTGATAACGGATGGTTCCAGCGTCAGCCGCATTTCACTGTTTAATTCGGTTGGCTTGTCCAGACGTTCCACACGGTCTAACATTTTTTCACGGCTTTCTGCCCGTTTGATCGATTTTTCACGATTGAACTGCTTTAATTTTGTGATAACTTCTTCCTGATGCTTGATATCTGCCTGCTGGTTTAAGTAGGCTTTCATCATATTTGTCCGGATCTCGGCGCGTTTTTGAGAGAAGTAGGTGTAGTTTCCGTTATATACGGTGCTGTGTCCACGATCAAGTTCTACGACCTTTGTTACGATCTTATCCAGAAAGTAACGGTCATGGGAGACAAGAATCACACTTCCCTGATATCCGGTTAGAAAGGTTTCAAGCCAACTGATCGAATCCATATCCAGATGGTTGGTCGGCTCATCCAAGATGATGATATCCGGTTTTGTAAGAAGAAGTCTGCCGAGTGAAAGACGGGTTTTTTGTCCGCCCGATAAGGTATCGGTATGACGTTCGAAATCTTCTTTGGAGAAGCCGAGACCTTTTAATACTCCGGTGATCTCACTTTCGTAGGCATATCCGTTTTTATATTCAAATTCATGTGTATAGCGGTTATAGGTTGAGAGGGCGGCTTTCAGTTCGTCGCCGGTCAGTGTTGTCATATCCTGTTCCAGTTTGCGGATCTTATCCTGAAGCTCGATCACAGGCTTCATGGCATCCTCCATCACGCCGTATACCGTATCGTCATAGAAAATATCCTGATGCTGGGAAAGGTAACCGATCGTACGGTCTTTTGATAAAACAATCTGTCCGGAATCTGCTTCTTCTTCCTGCATAATGATCTTTAATAATGTTGTTTTGCCTGCACCATTGATACCAACGATCGCCATTTTTTCCTTATCTTCAAGATGAAAGGATACATTGTCGAGAATTACGTTGGTTCCGAATGCTTTACTTATATTTTGACAATCGAGAATCATAAGATTCCTCCTTATTTTCTTATATCATGTCAGATCTCATAACATTATATCGGTGTGTCAGGAAATAAGCAATATCCATTGAAATAGAATTTTAATAAAAAGGGAATATTTTCACATAAAATTTAGAAAAAGGTTATGTCATAAAAATTGACTGACAAGGGAATAAAATGGTATCATAATAGTGTATTTTTGTGCGCTTTTTACGGGTGAAAGTTATTTGAAAAGCAGGTGGTTATATGGAACGTAATAATGAGTCTCTGGCACTGATCAGTGACAAAGATATTCAGGAATTGAATGATATAAGAACGAAGCTGGAACAGACGTTGATGACGAAGCTCAGAAATGCCGGAATCTATTTTCACAGTATGTCGAGAGTAAAGACACTGACGTCATTACAGCGTAAGTTAGATACAGGAAAATATGGCACGGGAAAAGATGATAAGAAGATACAGGATCTGATCGGTATCCGTATTAATTTATTTTATACAGAAGATATCAGGATCAGTGAAGCACTGCTCGAAGACACCTTTATGGTAGATAATTGGTCAAAGACAGCATGGGAAGAGAACCGGTTTGAAGCCCAGAAGTGCAATGGTGTATTTAAGATCCCAAGCAAATATCTGATCAACATATCCGATCAGTTGTGGGAGCAGCCATTTGACCGGACCTTTGAGGTTCAGCTCAGAACGGTTCTGTTTGAGGGCTGGCATGAGATCGAGCATGAGATGCGGTACAAGTATAAAATGGATGAAGGCTTTGATGATAACAGAAGCAGTTTGTGGGATGGACAGGAAAAGGATGCCCGCATGATGAACAGCATCATCGCAAACCTAGAGCTGTGCGACTGGTCAATCGTGCAGATCTTCGATAATCTGGCAAGAGATCAGTATATCAAGAAAAACTGGGAAAATGCGATCCGAAGCAAATACCGGTTAAAGATCACACAGGATAAGATCAAGCCTGAGGTTCGTGCATATTTTGATGAACATCCGGAGGTCGTAGAGAAGTTTTGGGCGGTATCCAAGCAGCAGCTTGTAAATATTTTGCTGAATAAAAAATATCAGAAGGTATTGTCGCCGAACCGGGTAATCTACCTTATCAATAAAGAAGTGGTAAATGATGAATTCATATCAGCACAGCTTGATAGAGAACAGTTCGGCAGAGTGCTGAACAAAGAGATCAAGCAGGAGATCCGTCCATTGGTATCAGATCTGGTATTTGACCAGAGAATCCGGATACGGGATGACGGATTTGACCGGGCAAGTGAGATCATATACGAATGGGCGTACCAGCATATCTCCCTGATATTCGGACAGATGCCAAAAAAAATGGAGTCTGTTTCTTATGAAGTGATGGGGTATAAGTTAAAGGTTGTTGCAGAGAAGGAATATTTTCTAATGGATATGCAGACGATCAGCAATGAAGAAGCCGGTATGATCTGGCATGTGGTTGCAGAACTCCGAAAAGAAAGCGATGGATTGTATCTGACCTGCCGTCATATCTGTGAGAATATCTATTCCAGAGAGCGCCGGTATAATCGACCGAAGTTTATGCGGGATATATTTAATCAGGTCGGATTCCTGGATGCGGGTGTATTTATGGATGAAGACACCGAAGCGGTTCCGATATCCGCGGACCAGCTTAAAAATCTTCTTTCGCATGATGGTAGAAGCCTTCCGGTGATCCTTGTAGATAAGCCGGAGCAGATTCCGGATTGGGCGCAGGATTTTGACGGATATACGATCAATGCAGAGGTTCTCTGTAAATCATTAGCTGGTATCTGTCATGTGTTCCTGGGAGATGAGAGCTGCATCAGCCGGATGCAGGAGATCTATGGAAATGAGAGTGTTGATGGCGCGGTATTCTACTGGGGCAGAGATGATGAAAGCCCTACGATATTTACACAGGAGGCCATCCGAAAAGCTTGTTTTGAAGAGGTCAATCACAGCGTTGATGAAGACGAGGAATACGAGAAAGCTTTCCGATATCGTCTGCGAGAACTGGTCTGTCAGGAATTCCATTAAAAACCGGGTTGCAAAGATCAGAAAATGGATGTATGATTTGAGCGGAACAAATTTGAATGAAGTGGAGACAATATACAAATGGAAATCAGAGATATAAATGAAATACGGTTAGCGATCAAGTACATGGATTACAAGCCTGTAATGCTGGCAAAGTTTTATGATATTAAGAGCTTATTGTTCAAGGAGATCTTAGAGAACGAAGACTATTACAAGGTTGCAAGCATATTACCGAATCCGGGAAATGACAACAAGATTGTAAAATGTGTCAACATTCTGGATAAGAAATATATGGCAGGACGTGAAGTTGTAGACTGCACGAAGACACCGGGAGCAATACCGGCTGAAGCGGCAGAGATTCTGAAAAGCATTCGTGCGACGGAAGATCCTGTATCCGTAAAGCTTTCCTTCGGTAAAGAAATGAAAGCTGAGGTATATATGAATATTCCAAGAGGTAACAGCCTTACGATCTCAGATATGACGTTCACACCGGAGACAGAGCTCACAGTGATGAATCTGTATAATACATATTATACAGAGGGTTTTACACTTGCACTTCACTTTGATGAGTTTGCAGTTGCAATCGAGCCATCTGCTTTAGACGGAATTAAGGGTCAGGGTGATGTATTTGTCTATGCGATGACGAAGAATGCCATTTATAAAGATTTTGGAAGCAGATATTTTGATGTAGCTGCGATCCTGAAATATTACAGAGGATAGAAAAAGCTGCGGAGCGAGGAGCTTTGCAGACAGAGACAAAAAGAGAGCTGGAACCGTGGTTGGCAACAGCTCTTTTTATTTACACGGGTGATGTTCCTGTGAATAAGTTTGCAAAGTGCGTTTAAGCCTGTAGTGGCTGTTATATATGGAGGAATAAATGCTTTGAAGAATAAACTTGCATTATTATCAGGCATATTGTGTATCGGGCTGGTAATTGCGTTTATCTTTTATACCGGAAAGGATAATCAGAAAAAAGAAGGGTATACGACGACCGGATTTGCCATGGGAACCGCAGTTATGGTATCGGTCTATTCGGATCAGGGCAGACAGGATGCGGATGCAGTGATCGACTGTGTAAGCAGACTGGAGCGTGAACAGATCTCATGGCGGATAGAAGGCTCAGAGGTATACCGTGTGAATCATGAATATAAGGCAGGAGAGCCTTATGAGATAAGCTATGACCTTGCATATGCGGTCTTACAGGAAAAGGAGGTAAGCGAAGCGGGGGATGATCTGCTGGCACTCACGATCCGTCCGTTAGCGTCCTGCTGGGGTATCGAAGATGGGAAGAAAGAAGTACCGGAGACTCAGAAGATAGAAGAAGCCTGTTCGGTAGTTAACGATTCGAAAGTGCATATCGTAGATGAACAGGGAAAAGAGCTGACACAGGTAAGTGAGCTTTCAGAGGATGGAACATGGTATGTGCTGTTTGATGAAACAGGCTTAAGCCTTGATTTCGGTGCGATGGGAAAAGGCATTGCCTGTGACCGGGTGGCAGAAAGCCTTGAAGAAAATCAGGCGGAAGGCGCTTGTGTGGCGGTCGGCGGCAGTGTTTTATGCTACGGCGCAAAGCCGGATGGTTCCGGTTTCCGGATCGGTATTCGTGACCCGAGAGGAAATGAAAATGATATGATGGGAACCGTAGAAGTCCGGTCAGACAGGCATCCGGTCTATATATCAACATCCGGAGATTATGAGAAGTATTTTATTCAGGATGGAAAAAGATATCATCATATCTTAAATCCAAAGACCGGATACCCGGCAGACACTGGGACGATATCAGCGACAGTGATCTGTGAAAGTGGTGCATTAAGTGATGCCTTATCAACGATGTGTATTCTGCTTCCGGCGGATCAGGCACTTAAGCTTGTAAAAAGCTTTGACGCAGATGTGATCCTGATCGATAAGGATAAGAATATATATATGACCGAGCAGGCAGGAAAACAGTTCACGATAACAAATGGAGACTATAAAGTAAAATGATAAAAAAAAGAGACATCATTCTGGCACTTGGACTGATCCTTTTAGGAATCGTCTGCTATGGAGTTATCCGGCTGGGTCAGAAAAAAGGCAGTCAGGTTATTATATATGAAGACCAGAAAGAGATTGGCAGATATGATCTGAATACAGATACCACGAAAGAGATTCAGACCGCAAAAGGAATAAATATTCTGGAAATAAAGAATGGAATGGCATATGTAACAGAAGCAGACTGTCCGGATCAGGTATGCATCCGTATGGGGAAAATATCAAAGACAGGAGAAAATATCGTTTGCCTGCCGCATAAGCTGGTGATTCAGGTGGAGGGTGATGATGGACAGAAATCAGAATATGATAATCGATAAGAGCTATTCATAGTATAGCAGGAAAGGTATATATAGAAAGAAAAGATGGGGCAGAAACAAAAAAATTCCAATAAAAAATCTACAAATAGAAAGATACAGAAAAAGACTCATAACAGCGTAGGAACGATAGCACAGCTTGGAATGTTTATTGCGGTTGCAATGGTGTTTCATATATCGAATCCTTTATCCGGATCGATATCGCGGTACCGGGAATCAAGCTCGGACTTGCCAATATTGTAACTATTGTAGTGCTGTGCAAGCTTGGACTTGCGGATGCGGTTTTGGTATCCGTGCTCCGTATCTTCCTGTCGTCTTTATTATTTGGCAATTTTACCGTTATGATATACAGTCTTGCCGGAGCAGCAGTCAGCATGCTGTTTATGTGGATCTCTGTTAAGATCGGTTTTTTTTCAACAACGGGAACGAGTATTCTTGGAGGTGTCGGACATAATGTTGGTCAACTTATCGTTGCATATCTGGTGATAAAGAACCAAAATATCCTGATATATGCTCCGGTTTTACTGGTCTCTGGAACGATCACGGGAGTTCTGATCGGTCTTGCGGCAGTATTTGTCATGCGGGCGGTTGGCGGCCAGATTGGCAAGTTTTAGGGTTGTTTTTGACCCTGTGAAGTATTATTATATGATTAGTTTTTCTCGATAACAGAGAATGAATTGATAAGAATAACGAGAGAAAGAGGTATGCAGATGGGTTTATTAACTTTTTCGGGTGGTATTCATCCATATGAAGGCAAAGATCTAACAAAAGACAAGCCTGTCAGAGAATATCTTCCAAAGGGAGAGTGTGTTTATCCGCTCAGTCAGCATATAGGTGCACCGGCTGTTCCGATCGTAAAGCGTGGCGACCGTGTACTGGTAGGACAGAAGATTGCAGAGGCGGGAGGATTTGTTTCGGCAAATATCCATTCTTCAATCTCAGGAACGGTAAAAATGATCGAACCGAGGATGACAAGTGGCGGTAATAAAGTAAATTCAATCGTAATAGAAAATGACGGTTTATTTGAGACGGTTGATTTCTCCGAGAATGTGCGAGATCTCTCCACACTTTACAGAGAAGACATCAAGGATATGATCAAGGAGGCAGGTATTGTTGGAATGGGCGGTGCAGGTTTTCCGTCTCATGTAAAGCTGTCACCGAGAAATGAAGATGATATCGAATATATCATTGTAAACGGTGCGGAGTGTGAACCGTATCTGACTTCTGATTACAGAAGAATGTTAGAGGAGACAGATAAGCTGATCCTTGGACTTCAGATCTGTGTAAATCTGTTTGATAAGGCAAAGGGAATTATCGCGATTGAAGACAATAAGCCGGAAGCAATTGCAAAGATCTCAGAGCATCTGGCTGATAACGATAAGATCGAGGTAAAAGTTTTAAAGACAAAATATCCACAGGGTGCGGAACGTCAGTTGATTTATGCAACGACAGGAAGATATGTGAATTCCAAGATGCTTCCTGCAGATGCGGGCTGTATCGTACATAATGCAGATACGATTGTTTCCATCTATGAAGCGGTGATCGAGGGTAAGCCACTGTACACCAGAATCGTAACGGTTACAGGTGATGCTATCGTTAATCCATGTAATCTGCTGGTTCGTAATGGTACAAGCTGTCGGGAGATCATAGAAGCGGCAGGCGGTTTTAAGGATGGCAAGCTGCCGGAGAAGATCATTGCAGGTGGACCTATGATGGGTAAAGCGATGTTCTCGCTCGATGTTCCGGCAGTAAAAGGTCTGTCAGCACTTCTTTGTATGACACATGATGAGGTTCAGGACTGGGAGCCATCTGCATGTATCCGTTGCGGAAGATGCGTGGATGTCTGTCCGGGAAGAATTATTCCGTCAGATCTTGCAAAATATGCAGAACATGGCAATATAGATGCATTTTTAAAGCATGATGGCATGGAATGTTGTGAGTGTGGCTGTTGTTCTTATGTATGTCCTGCCAAGAGACATTTGACACAGACAATAGCCGGAACCAGAAAGAGTATTCTGGCAAGTAAGAAGAAGTAGGAGGTGGAGACATGGAAGAAACAACATTGAGTATTTCTGCATCTCCGCACGTCAGAGATCGGAAAACGACATCATCCCTGATGCTGGACGTGATCATTGCATTACTGCCGGCGAGTGTGTTTGGTGTATATAATTTTGGAACAAAAGCATTTGTGCTGATCTTAACCTGTATAGCATCTTGTATTTTTTTTGAATGGGGCGTGGAAATGCTCCTGCACAGAAACAGTACAGTAAAAGATTTCAGTGCAGTCGTAACAGGCCTGCTTCTGGCATTGAATCTTTCGCCGGAGGTTCCTGTATGGATGGCGATACTCGGAAGCGCATTTGCCATTATTATAGTAAAACAGTTATTTGGCGGTCTGGGTCAGAACTTTATGAATCCGGCACTTGGAGCCAGATGCTTCCTGTTAATATCATTTGCGGGAAAGATGACTACATTTACATATGATGGAGTTACAACAGCGACCCCGCTTGCGATTTTAAAGAGTGGCGGAACAGTAGATGTATTAGATATGTTTATCGGAAGAATTGCAGGTACGATCGGTGAGACATCTGCGATCTGTCTGTTGATCGGTGGTTTATATCTGATTATTCGTAAGGTGATCAGCCCGATCATTCCACTGGTTTATATTGGAACATTTTCCGTATTTATATTCCTGTACTCCCTTGCATCCGGCATGGGCTTTGAACCATTATATCTGGCAGCGCACCTTTGTGGTGGTGGTCTGATGTTAGGCGCTTTCTTTATGGCGACCGACTATGTGACCTCACCTATTACAAAGAAGGGAAAAGTGGTATTTGGTATTATCCTTGGACTTTTGACCTTCCTGTTCCGAATCTATGGCGGCTCGGCAGAAGGTGTATCCTATGCGATCATTATTTCGAACCTTCTTGTTCCGTTGATCGAACGGTTTACACAACCGAAGTCATTTGGTAAGGGCGCTGAGCTTCAGAAGGAAGAAGGCGGCTCGGCAGCAGACAGCAAGAAGATGGATAAGAAATCAATTGTCATCGCAACGGTAGCAATCCTTGTCATTACACTTGTTGCCGGCGGTGTGCTTGCATATGTACAGCAGATCACAAAGAAGCCGATCGAACAGGCGGAACAGCAGGCAAAGGAGGACGCATACCGGGAAGTATTTACAGATGCGGATGCCTTCCGGACGGTAGATGGCTTCGACAGTGAGACTGCATCTGCATGGCTTTCGGATAAAGGCTATAAGGCAGATATAGATGAGGCAGTAACTGCCTGTGACAAAGATGGAAATGCACTTGGTTATGTATTTGTTATTACATCCCATGAGGCATATGGCGGAGATCTTCAGCTTGCTCTTGGTGTAGCAGAGGATGGAACTACAAATGGTATCTCCTTCCTGTCATTAAGTGAGACAGCAGGTCTTGGTATGCAGGCAGATACTGATGAGTTCAAATCACAGTTCTCAGGCAAGAATGTAGCACAGTTTAAATATACAAAATCCGGTGTGGCATCGGATGAGGAGATCGATGCATTAAGTGGTGCGACGATCACGACAAATGCAGTCACGAATGCAGTAAATGCGGGACTTTCCTATGCAGATTATCTGAAAGGAGGAGCAAACTAATGGGTAAATGTACAGAACGTTTATACAATGGTATCGTGAAAGAAAATCCAACCTTCGTACAGATGCTTGGTATGTGTCCGACACTTGCGGTTACATCATCAGCGATCAACGGAGCAGGTATGGGACTTTCTACAACCTGTATTCTGGTGTTGAGCAATGCGTTTATCTCACTGCTTCGTAAAGTGATACCGGATAAGGTCAGAATACCATCTTATATTGTTATCATTGCTTCCTTTGTAACGGTTATTCAGTTTTTAATGCAGGCATACCTGCCGTCCTTAAATGACAGTCTTGGAATCTATATTCCACTGATCGTAGTAAACTGTATTATTCTTGGACGTGCAGAGAGTTACGCTTCGAAGAATAAAGTTCTTCCGTCAATCTTTGACGGACTTGGAATGGGACTTGGCTTTACGATCGGTCTTACCTTGATCGGTATGTTCCGTGAACTGATCGGAAAAGGCTGTGTATTCGGATTCCAGATCATTGGAGATGGTAACCTTCTTCAGAAGACATCAGGAGCAGGAAAAGCAATCGGAGATGTGCTTGCAGCATATACGCCGATCACAATCTTTGTACTTGCACCGGGAGCATTCTTTGTACTTGCTTTTATTATTGCAACGATCAATAAGAGAAATGCGAAGAAGGCAGCAAAGGCACTTGCAATTGGAGAAGAGATCCCTGCAAGCTGTAAGCCGGAATCCTGTATGGGATGCGCAAACATCATGTGTGCAGGAAGAAAGGCTGCTATGCAGGATACTCAGGTTAATGTTCAGACAAATGCCGGCAAGGCATCCGCTGCACAGACTCCGACAGCACCGGCACCACAGCCGAAAAAGGTTGTGATCCCAGACAAGATAGCAAAGAAACCGGTAGAGCAGGAAAACGGACAACAAGTGCAGTCGGTACAATCAGCGCAGCAGCCGGTTCCAGAGCAACCAGCACCAGTCGTACAGCAGGCTGTTGCTCAGAGTACACTGCAGCCACAGATAGCAGCTTCATCAGAGACTACGACTACTCCGGTTTCACAGGAGCCACAAATACAGGTAGCACAGGTAGTACAACCAGAGCAGCAGCCGGTACAGGAAAAGCCAGCGTCAACCGTACAGCAGACTCCGGTTCAGGTGGCAAAAGAGATGTCTGACAGACCGAGAATCCATATTCCGGCGAATCTGAATAGAGTACCACATGCAGTTGTTCTCTCAGAGACAGACAATCCGGTTTCAGAGCCAGAGAAAGCGGAAGCAGTATCGGAAGAATCCGATATGGTTGACACATCAAAGCTTGTAAGACCAGATGTTGCAAGTGCAGATCAGGTAAACAAATATCAGGAATTTGATGAGAAACCGACAGATAAAAAGAATAAGAAAAGGGGAGGTAGAAAATAATGCATATTTTATTATTGGCAGTTGGAGCAGCCCTCGTAAATAATGTAATATTAAGCCAGTTCCTCGGACTGTGTCCTTTCCTTGGCGTATCAAAGAGTGTAAACACAGCAACCGGTATGGGCGGGGCAGTTGTATTTGTAATGACGATCGCTTCAGCGGTAACGAGTATTGTTTATTATGGAATCCTTTCCCCGCTGGGATTAGATTATCTGAATACAATCGTGTTCATCCTTGTAATAGCGGCACTGGTACAGTTTGTAGAGATGTTCTTAAAGAAGAATATGAAGTCTTTATACGAGTCACTTGGAGTATACCTTCCCCTGATCACAACAAACTGTGCAGTTCTTGGTATCGCACTTTCAAATGTACAGAATGAATATACGATCCTTGAGAGTATAGTAAATGGTTTTGGTTCAGCAGTAGGTTTTGCGATCTCAATTACGATCCTTGCAGGTATCCGTGAGAAGTTGGAATATAGTGATATTCCGGAAGCATTTAAGGGTACTCCGATCGTTCTGATCACATCAGGTCTGATGGCAATAGCGTTCTTTGGCTTTGCCGGATTGATATAAGGAGGGATCGTTATGGATATTACAACAATTCTGATCGCAGTTGCTGTTGTAGCAGGCGTTGGTGTCATCATTGGTATTCTGCTCGGTGTAGCTGGTGAAAAGTTTAAAGTTCCGGTAGATGAAAAGGCAGTTATGGTGCGGGAGCTTCTTCCCGGAAATAACTGTGGTGGATGTGGATATCCCGGCTGTGATGGTCTTGCAGCAGCCATTGCAAAGGGTGAGATGCCACCATCTGCATGTCCTGTTGGAGGTGCAGCCGTTGCAGAGGCAATCAGTGCAGCACTCGGCGTAGAGAATACAGCAAGCACTAAGTATGTAGCCTTTGTCAAATGCGCAGGTGACTGTGAGAAGGCAAAGGATGTCTATGACTATGTTGGACCAAAGACCTGTGTTCTTGCACAAAACAGCCCAAATAACGGGCCAAAGGGCTGTACATATGGCTGTACAGGATATGGTTCCTGCAAGACAGTTTGTGAATTCGGTGCGATTGATATTATAGATGGCATTGCAGTTGTAAATGAGGAAAAATGTAAAGCGTGCGGAAAGTGTGTAGATGTCTGTCCAAGACATCTGATCGAGCTGGTTCCATACGATGCCCCTCATCGTGTCAGATGTAATTCAAAGGAAAAAGGAAAAGAAGTAAAGGCAGTATGTTCAGCAGGGTGTATCGGCTGTTCACTCTGCGTCAGATCCTGTGAATTTGATGCGGTATCGGTAGATCAGAACCTTGCACACATTGATTATGATAAATGTACCATTGTGGCGCATGTGCCAGAAAGTGTCCGGTCAAGATCATAAGCTGATCAATGTGATCGGATTCAGAATCTGACTGCTGTGACTGATTCATAGGCAGATCGGTGAAACCGATAATTTATATGTCTAAATATATTCTCTGCTTCATATTATGATACGGAAGGTGGATTTTGTTGAAAAGGGAATATAGATGAGATTTTGTGAATTAAAAGAAAAAGAAGTAATAAACTGCAAGGACTGCCAGCGGCTTGGCTTTGTTGCAGATATTGAATTTGATCCCTGCTCCGGAAGAATTGAGGCGATAATTGTTCCAGAGCAGGGAAAAATTTTCTGGTGCTTTGGATCTTGCGAGGAGTATCGCATTGATTTCTGTAATGTAGTAAAGATCGGGCCGGATATTATTTTAGTTGACATTCCACCCCGAATATGTAAAAGTTAGTAGCAGAGAAAATAGAGGGGATAAAATAATTTTCCCTGATTTACGGAGGCAAAAACATGAGATGTCCATTTTGTTATGTTGATGATACAAGAGTTATAGATTCCAGACCGGCGGATGACGGTTGTTCGATTCGAAGAAGAAGACAGTGCGATGCCTGTGGCAGACGTTTTACGACGTATGAAAAGGTTGAGACGATCCCGCTTATCGTAATCAAAAAGGATAAGAACAGAGAGACTTATGACAGAAAGAAGATCGAATCCGGTATCATAAGATCTTGTCATAAAAGACCGGTATCTGCGGAACAGATATCCAAGTGTATCGATGATATCGAGAATGAAATCTTTAATCTGGAGGCAAAAGAAGTAGAGAGTACAACAATCGGTGAGATCGTTATGGATAAGATCAAGGATCTGGATCAGGTAGCTTATGTAAGATTTGCTTCTGTATACAGAGAGTTCAAAGATGTGAATACATTTATGAATGAGCTGAGTAAGTTATTATCTGCAAATTCTGACAAGAAATAGACGGGAACAATCATGGTAGATTCATATAACACAATACTGACACCGGGCATCGATGAGATCGTTGAGAAGAAATCCAGATTTATCGGTTATGCACAGCCGGTTTCTTCAGAAGAAGAAGCATATGCGTTTGTAGAAAGTGTCAAGAAAAAACATTATGATGCACGACACAATTGTCATGCATTTGCAATCGGAAAAGAGAATACCCTTTATCGTTTTTCAGATGACGGAGAACCGCAGGGAACAGCTGGAAAACCGATATTAGAAGTGATATCGGGAAATCAGGTAACAGATATTTGTATTGTGGTTACAAGATATTTCGGTGGTACTCTGCTTGGAACAGGAGGGCTTGTCCGGGCATACACAGAAGCCGCTAAGCTTGCCCTTGCAGATGCCGGCATTCACCAGATGCAGCGCATGAAGCTTATGGATATCACCTGCTCCTATAATGATTCCGGCAAAGTACAGTATCTCTTATCAACAAATGAGATCAGCATAGAGAATACAGAATATGGCGCAGACGTAACCTTCCATACAGCAGTCCCTGTCTCCGATGTATCTATGATCGAAAAGAAGATTACAGAAGCAACAGCAGCCCGCGCTGTAATCGACGAAAATGGCGAGAAATTCGTATAGATGGGACTCACTCTTTACGCAAATTATTTTATAATAATAAAAGATAAGCTTGTCTGTAGCGTCATATAGCGTCACAGGCAAGCTTATTTTTGTTTTCCCTAAAAAAAGGTCGGCGGAAAAAGGTAGGACAGATACCGCAGGATCGGCGCATAATCCTCCAGATGCAGGAAGATCGGCGAGAAGATCAAAGTGCAGATTACAAGAACCGGCAGAGCCGATACAAACGGCTTATAATGTCGGAAGATGAGCAGACAGATAAAAGCGAATAGCAGACACAGCAGTACATATCCGGACATCTTTAACAGAAATGGCAAGATGGCTTCCGGCTGCTCATATAAGTAGAGCGTAACCACACTGATCAGCCATACCGGTGTTATATTAGCAAGAATACCGGTCAGACAGAAACGCAGTCTTTTCCGTTTGGATACTCTGTCATAGATGTGGTCATCCTGATCCTTCAGATAGACCAGCAAACCGACCAGAGAAGATAAGAACAGAAGAAAACCGGTAAATGCATGAACCGGGAACAAATCTACGCTGTCGGTTGTTCCATGGTAGGCTCCTGTATTATTGACAGATAACCGGAAGACAGAATCACTGTTCATATAATTTCTGTATTGATTTTCCAGATATGACTGGAAAGAACTCCGATAAAAGTCTTTTGTGGCAGAATTCGATGCCAGATAGTTGGCAGCAATAGCCGGCGAGAAAGCATCCAACAGCCGGTCGAATAATGTTTCGGAAAAGATTGTCTGGAACATCGAAGATGGGGAAGTGTATAAGCGAATGTGGCAGTTCTTGATATCATGTATAAATGCGTCAGAAAATCCATTGTCAAACGCAAATCCACAGTCATACCGCCCGGATGCAACCTGATCCTTTAATTCCTCCATAGAACTGCATTTCTCGAAAGTAAAGCAGTCCTGATGTCCGGAGAGCTCCTGCTCCACCTGTGCCAGGTAACTGTTTGATTCTTCCATATAATATCCACAGATGAATACCGTGCTTTTTTCTTCCACCGGCAGATTTTTTATATAGAATGCCGTGAACGGAATGATCAGCAGCAGAAGAAGATTGATGAATTTTTTTGAAGTCCGTTTTAACAGGATTCTGTATTGACGTAACAGCATAAGCAGTTGTCCTTTCATCGATTAATGGTAAAAGCCATTACATAAGTGGTTTAACAGTTGATAATACGGGGTATGTTCAGCAAAATTCTGGATGAAGTCAGGCAGAAGTCTGACCGGAACAATACCGCCTCCGATATAAGCCAGTAAGAAAGCTGTCAAAAATAACAGCAGGCATGCCCCGGAATATCCGGTTGGCAGATACCCGATCAGCAGGATAACGAATCCGATAAACAGGATCGCGAGTATTCCGGCAAAGAATCCCGATATATGAAACTGCAAAGGGGCAAAATGACCGATCGTGCCTCCGGTCATACAGCTAAAGAACAGTATCGTATAGATCATAAATAATGTGATCGTAAGTGTCAGATACTGACTGATTATAATATGCGCTCCGGTGATTCCGTGAAGCTTCAGACGAAGACGTAATGTATCAGAATTTCCTTTTATAAAAGATAAAAAGACGATTCCGCTGAAGAACAGCAGAAGCAGCAGCCCGGATACTATATAATACTGATAAGGGGTATAAGCTCCGGTAAGCTGTAAGTCTTCTCTGATATAAAGCTCTGTTCTGGATAAAACATAATCCATGTAGAGATTATCGGCATCCGTTGCAATTTGATCCAGTGCAGTATCCGGGAGCCCCATTTGATATGCTCCCTGATAAATGATCGTAGTTGCAGCCTGTGCAGTAGCAAGCATTGATGAGGTGGATTTGAACACCTCATTTAGGGTGTATGTCTCTAAAGTACCATCCTGTTTATAAATGACCGTGATCGGATTGTCTTCTCCGTATATAATGCTGTTGATGATATTATCAGGAATGATGATCAGCGCCTTGATCTGGTCGTTTGCAAGCATCTGTCTGCCGTGATCTTCGGAAGCTATCTCGATGAAATGGCAGGTAGCCCGGTAGCTGTCCATTTCACTTACCATAGAATATGCCATCTTGGCATAAGGAGAAGATGCATCGGCAACCAGCCCGACATTGACCGGTTCGATGGTCTGCTCATTATATAATAACCGGTTCGACAGCAGAACGACGACAGAGAGTCCGACCGCCAGAATGAGAGTGATCAGGACAAGCGGAAGAAACCGCTGCTTTATTCTTTTAAGGTCTGTTAGAAATAATCGAAAAAACATAAGAACATTCACATCCAATCTGAATCAGGCACGAAGCATGGCTGCGTAATCTGCACCATTTGCTTCCTGTAGTAAACCATCCTTTAATATATAGATGCGATTACAGATGGAGAGCGCATCTTCTTCATGTGTTGCAACGATAATGCTGCCTCCATTACCGGTATATTCCTTCAGATAGTCCAGAATTCCTTTTTTACAGAGAAGATCTAACGCAGCAAGTGGTTCATCCAGTAATAAAAGATCCGGTCGCTCCAGCATACAGATAGCAAGGCTCAGACGTTTCTTCATACCACCGGACATTGTACTTACCTTCTGATGAAGAAAAGCATCTACACCGAGTTTTTTTAAGATAGAGAGGCTGTAGGTGCTGTTTAGCTCGGCAGATCTGCCGGAGTACCAGAGCTTCAGATTATCCAGACCGGACAGCTCCGGAATCAGTGGATTTTCCTGTGGAAGAAAACTGACCGTATTATCCGGTTCGTCAAAAGAATAAGTGCCATGATCCTGTCGGAGTCCGCCGGACAGAATACCAAGCAGCGTTGATTTTCCGGAACCGTTGATTCCCAGAAGCCCGATACATTCACCGGGTGCAACTTGCAGGGAGATATGATTTAGTACCATTTTCTTTTTATAATTTTTTCCAATATCATTTACAGTAAACATATTAATAATCCTCTTCAATAACCTGAAAATCCAGATAGTCGAATTCAATCGCTTCCACGAAATTATCATGATTGAAACGTGTTCTTGCGTGGAGAATAAAATCATTTTGATTTTTCTTCAGCCAGATCGGTTTTGCAAGATCAAATTTATAGCACATTTCCTCTAATGCTTTGTATACCTTTTTTGTTCGTGTCAAAGACGCATCATCTATACAGACAACCGTATCCTTTATCAGCCGGTTATCCTTCATTATTTTACCCCATACTCGGAACATAAGTTAAAACCTCAATTTCTATATAATATATGTAAAAATATTGCATACCACAAAAATCATTCTGTAATCTGTCATAAAAAACTGTATTTCAATTTCCATATGAAGTCAAGCATAAATAAATGTAAGTTGTTCAAAATTTTTATACACGAAAAACACATTTCTTCTACATGGAAAACACACTTCTTACACAATTACAGATTATAGTATAACCTGTAAATAAGAAAGAGAGCAGTAAACAAAAGAAAGCTGCTGTTACATAGAAAGAAAGGATGATTGATTATGGATGAGAATTTTAGAGAAGAACAGGATCGTCAGTTCGACTCAGAAAGCCAAACACAGGAACAGACACAGACAGCTTCCGAACAGACGACGGAACAGATGAATATGCAGAATGAGAATAGCTCCTATGGACAGAACTATGGAAGCAGCAACGTATATGGACAGACTGGTGCAGAACAGAACGCAAATGCATATAACCGGCAGAATGCACAGAGTAGTATGTATCATGGAACACCGGGACAGAATATGTATTTTGGCGGTGCATTTTACTCCAGCAATCAGCATGCAGGATATAACAGCCAGACCGGCTATACATCAGCTTACACGAATCCATCAGGAAATGCTGCACAGGGTACAGGTGCTTCCACGCAGAATATGAATGGTTATTCCGAAAATGTAAATAAAGCAATGCAGAAGGCTGCTGAGAAGGAAAAGAAAAAATCGGAAAAGATGGTACGCTCGGCAAAGAAGAAAGCAGATAAAAAAGCTAAGAAAGAAATGAAGAAAACAAACGGTGAAAGAAGTACAGGAAAGAAGGTAGCAACGACTATAGCTGCGGCAGTTGTCTTCGGACTGGTTGCAGGCTGTGTCTTCCAGGGTGTCCGGTATGGAAGCGATAAGTTCTTAAAGAAAGAAAATCAGACGGTTCAGATCGGATCAGATACAACTACAAGCTCCGCTTTGCTCGATGCAAATGCATCCGGAAGCACCGGTGACTACAGTGTAGCAGATGTAAGTGCAACTGTAATGCCATCCATTGTATCCATAACAGGAACATATGTAACAACATATCAGTACTGGTTTGATACCTATGAGCAGGAGCAGTCAGGAGCAGGCTCAGGTATCATAATCGGAAAAGATGAAACAAGCCTTTATATCCTGACGAACTATCATGTGGTAAAGGATGCAAAAGAATTATCAGCAGGATTTATAGATGGTGAATCAGCCGGTGCAGAAGTAAAAGGCTATGACGAATCAAATGATGTAGCGGTTGTAACCGTTCCGTTAAAGAAGATCAAGGACGACACATTAAGTCAGATCAAAGAGATCACAATCGGTTCATCCGAGAACTTAAGAGCCGGAGATCCATGTATCGCTATTGGTAACGCGCTTGGATATGGACAGTCGGTAACAGTAGGATATATCAGTGCTCTTGACCGTGAAGTCAGTGTAGATGACGGAACTGTAAAGGTTCTTCAGACTGATGCAGCTATCAACCCTGGTAACAGTGGTGGTGCTCTTGTAAATATGAAGGGCGAACTGATCGGTATGAACACAGCGAAATATGTAGACAGTACAGTAGAAGGAATGGGCTACGCACTTCCTATATCCGATATACAGGATATCATCAACGATATTCTTGCAGGCAAGAGTACAACCAAATCAGGATCAACCTATCTTGGTGTAACCGTTAAAAATATCACATCTGAATATGCAGAAGGACTGAATATGCCGGAAGGAGTATATGTATATTCGGTAAGTGAAGGTTCTCCGGCAGAGAAATGCGGACTTCTTACAGGTGATATCATTGTAGGTATTGATGGAAATGATATTTCAGACAGTACAGATCTTCAAAGCCAAATAGCAAGTGGAAAGGTTGGCGATGAGATCGAGATCGAATTCTACAGAAATGAAAAAGGCGAATATGTTAAGAAAACTGTAAAAGCAACTCTGGAAGCAAAGACAGAAGATTTGACCCAGAATAACTAGAAGTTTTAATATATACAGATAGAGAATATCAGACGGAAGCCTTGAATATGGACAGTTATATATATAAGTATAACAGCCATATTTGGGGCTTTTTTCAGGCATAATAAAAAAATGCAAAAAATGTCAAAAAAGTGTTGACATCTGACGTCTGATTTAGTATTATATCAACTGTTCGCGGTACGAAACACCGAACGAACAAAGATCACAACTTACATATTTCATGATGATTCTCATCTGGAAAGCATGCAGAACATCAAAAAAGAAAGTAAAAAAGTTGTTGACAAAGAACACTGAATGTGATAACATATAGAAGTTGTCGCTGATGAGTTCGACAACAAAGAACCTTGAAAAATTAACAACATGACAACCCTGAAATTCCAAATAAAGAATTTCAAAAAGAACGTAACAGACGCAAGTCTGATACAAA